>JARGFK010000077.1 GCA_029211065.1 Desulfobacterales bacterium | reverse complement strand
GGCGCAAAAGCCCGGGATCAAAATCCGGCCTGATTTCGATTTTAAGATCCCGGTCCACGGTAAGCAGCAGCGTGGGTGAATTTATACCGCAGACTGAGGATAAGAAACCACGGATTTTAACTGGCACAAAAGTGACGCCGATATCCGTCTGGATAAAGCGTTTCTTCCAGTAGGTAAACTGATGGCTTGTGAGTTCATGTTGGCAGCAGTAAGCTGTTGGCGTCATGCCGCTGGATCGCCAGCTCTCAATATGCTTCTTCCAATAGCTCCGCTTTTGTTCTAACAGCTCTGCTCTGGATAGTGGTTCTGACATCAGGTCGCCTCCTATGATCAAGTTTGGCAACCTTTATGGCATGGATCTGGTCCCTTGTGAAGATGGGGTTGTTTGGACGTTTACGGATAAACGTAGGCGAAGACTACCGGGTTCATATGGCCGACGGCCATTTTGTCTACCAGAGAATAGCATGCAACTGAAATTGACTTCAAAATAAGACATTTACAAGCACCAAACCTGTTCAAGACCCCAAAATTCTTGTTTTTCCGGACGATCAGGGATATAGAAAGTTATCCACTCTAAAAACCCAATAATTGGTATCTTTCGCATGAAAATGGAGCGGGCATCCATAGACAAGTTATAGATGCCCCTATGGTTCAGCACGGTTATATTTTACCCATTAAAAAAGGAGGAATCGCCATGAAGGTGAGACTAAAATTCGGATCTAAACTCTTACCGGTCGGGCTTATCATTATTGCTTTGTGCTTCCTGGGGCTCGGCCCATCCATCGCCGCCGGCATCGAAGACAAGGTGGTCATTGTCACTTCGTTTCCAAAAGACCTGACCGGCCCTTTTAAAAAGGCCTTTGAAGCAAAATATCCGGGCACCACCGTTGAAATCCTTCAAAAAGGAACTTCCGCTGCGGTGAAATATATTCAGGAAACCGCAAAGGGAAATACGTCCGACATCGCCTGGGCCTCTGCGCCGGACGCTTTCGAAGTATTAAAAGGCAATGGATTGCTGGATAAATATACGCTCCAGGCAAAGGGGATCCCTGAAAAGGTCGGCTCATATCCCATTAACGATCCCGATGGCTACTACTTCGGTTTTGCCGCTTCCGGCTATGGCATCATGTGGAACACGCGCTACCTCGCAGCCAAGAAAATTCCGGTCCCAAAGGAGTGGGACGATCTCAAGAAACCGGTCTACCACGATCATGTCGGAATGTCTTCCCCCTCGCGCTCTGGAACGACGCATCTGACGGTGGAGACCGTCCTCCAGGGCGAGGGCTGGGATAAAGGCTGGGCGACATGGAAGGAGCTCGCCGGTAATTTTAAAATGATCACCGAGCGCAGTTTCGGCGTCCCTGAGGGCGTAAACAGCGGCGACTTCGGCATCGGCATCGTCATCGACTTTTTTGGTTTCTCGTCCCAGGCCACAGGATTTCCCGTAGACTTCGTCTATCCCACTGTGACAACATTGGTACCCGCCAATATCGCCATTATAAAAAACGCCCCGCACCCCAAAGCGGCCGCTGCTTTCATCGAGTACCTGCTGTCGGTGGAAGGACAGGAGTTGCTGCTGGACCCGGCGATTCGGCGCCTGCCCGTCAATCCTGAAACATATGCAAAGGCGCCCAAAGATTTCCCAAACCCCTTCAAGGACAAATCCATCGGTGCAGCCGTCAAATTTGACGTCGAACTCTCTGGAAACCGGTATAATATTGTCAACGCTCTATTTGACGTCTTGATTACCTACCGGCAGAAGGATCTTGCGGCTGCTGACAAAGCGATTCAAAAAGCCGAAGCCGCTCTTGCCGGCAAGTCCAACGCCAAGGCCAAGGCCCTGATCAAAGAGGCACACAATCTTTTGGCGGCAATGCCGATTTCCGAATCCGAGGCGGTTGATGCAAAGTTCCCGGGTGTTTTTACTTCGGACGCCTTCAAAGCACGTAAAAAAGCAGATGCCAAGATCCCGCCGCGACAGGCTGAGATCGAAGAAAAATGGGACGCCTTTACCAAGAAAAACTACGCCGAAGCCGAAGCAAAAGCCGAACAGGCACTGAAATTGCTCAAGTAAGACTATTTGACCTGTCCTGTGCCGGTTTCAATAGGACCGGCGCAGGATTTTTATAAATTTTACTTGCCTACCGACTATATACGGCGAATCAACCGGCTGGAGGGGTCAGTGGCTACTTCCGAATTCAGAAAGCATCCGGCGCTGGGAACGGTCATGCTCTTCATCGCCTTGTTCCTGCTCCTCTTTCTTATTATCCCTGTGGTGAAGGTCATTTTCGTTGCCTTTCAGGATGTGACCACCGGCCAGTTCACCCTCATCAATTTTAGAGACTTTTTCAGCACCGCCCTGTTTCGTGAATCTTTCTGGAATTCTCTCTATGTCGGCGTTATGACGGTCATCGTGGCGTCCCTGTTTTCAATGCCGCTGGCATACTTTACATCACGCTTTGAGTTTAAGGGCGCTGTGATTATTCAAAGCCTGGGCATCATTCCGCTCATCATGCCGCCCTTTGTCGGCGCCGTGTCCATGATGATGCTCTTCGGCCGAAACGGCAGCCTCAACCTCCTGCTGGAACAATGGTTCGGCATCAACATCCCATTGATGGAGGGGCTCAATGGCGTTATTTTTGTTGAAAGCCTCCATTATTTTCCGTTTATCCTGATTAACCTGTCCGCGGCGCTGCACAACATCGACAAGTCCATGGAAGAATCGGCCCAGAACCTGGGCTGTTCAGGCTCCCGCCTGTTTCGGCGAATCGTCCTGCCCCTGGCCATGCCGGGATACGTAGCCGGCGCTTCGCTGGTGTTTCTGAAGGTCTTTGACGATCTGGGTACGCCGCTTTTGCTGAATGTCAACAATATGCTGGCGCCCCAGGCATACCTGCGCATCGCTTCCATCGGCATCAAGGACCCCATGGGTTATGTAATATCCGTCATTCTTGTAGTGATCTCCCTGTCATCCATCTGGCTGGCCATGAAGTCGCTTAAGGGAAAGGACTACGCCACCGTGCAAAAAGGCGGCGGCGGTCTGGCCAAACGCCGCATGCGGTCGTGGGAGAAGGTTATGGCCTGGTTCATCATCATTTTGATTATGGTGCTGGTCTTGGCGCCCCATTTCGGCCTGACGCTGCTTTCATTCGGAACCATCTGGTCTTACAGCGTTATACCGGATGCATTTACCCTTGACCACTTTATTGCCGTTTTCACAGCAACACCCGAGTATATGACCAACACCGTTCTGTATTCATTTCTTGCCGGACTTATCGATATCGTACTGGGTATAGCCATTGCCTATATCGCCCTGCGCACAAAACTGATCGGGCGAAAGGTGTTGGATTACGTCGCCATGTCGGCAGTGGCGATCCCCGGACTCGTGATCGGTATCGGGTATCTGCGCACGTTCTTTGCTTTCCGCGTGCCATGGCTGGAAAATCAGCCCCTGGCCACCTGGTGGGTCGCCATCGTCATCGGCCTTGCCATCCGCCGGCTGCCGTATGCGCTGCGCGCCTGCACTGCGGCTTTGCAGCAGGTCAGCGTTTCTTTGGAGGAGTCAGCCGAAAATCTGGGAGCAGGCAAGTTTTCAACCATCCGCAAAATCGTGGTCCCGTTGATGGCCGGTGGGATTCTGGCGGGCTTCGTGACAAGTTTCGCTACGGCTGCGGTGGAATTGGGAATGACCCTGATGCTTGTGTCCAAAAACGCCGATGGACCGCTTTCGTACGGCATCTACGTGTATATGCAAAGTGCAGCAGGGCGTGGACCCGGGGCTGCTTTAGGCATCGCGGCCGTAGTTGTCGTCGGGCTGTGCACCATGATTTCCTATATTGTTATTGACCGGCGTCAGAAAAAATACGGCATGCAACAAAACAACTGAGACTGAATTATCGATCACAGGAGATAAGACATGACCCACAACGCATCCTCAGGCGGAAATGGTTCGGATTCCAGCGTCACCCTGGAAGGGATTAATCTTTCCTTCGGCAAAACCCGCGTGCTGAAAGGGATCGATCTTAAAATCAACTCCGGTGAATTCTTCTCTTTTTTGGGACCGTCCGGTTGCGGCAAGACAACGCTTATTCGCCTGATTGCCGGGTTCGAATCAGCCCAGGCCGGTCAGGTGTTCATCGGGGATCAGGAAGTGTCCCACCTGCCGCCGTGGCGACGCAACGTCGGCATGGTATTTCAGAGTTACGCCCTGTGGCCCCACATGACGGTCAGAAAGAACGTGGCCTTCGGATTGGAAGAAAGGCGCCTGCCCCGCAATGAAATCAACGAGCGCGTCAATACGGCGCTGGATCTGGTCGGTCTGTCTGAGCTTGCCGATCGCCGCCCCTCCCAGCTTTCGGGCGGCCAGCAGCAGCGCGTGGCCCTTGCCCGAACCATCGTCATTGAACCCCGGGTGCTCCTGCTCGACGAGCCGCTTTCCAACTTAGACGCCAGGCTTCGGGTCCAGATGCGCCGGGAATTGCGCCAATTGCAGCGCAAGCTGTCACTGACCACTATCTTTGTCACCCATGACCAGGAGGAGGCCAACACCACTGCCGACCGGATTGCCGTCATCAACGATGGAATTATCCAGCAGATGGGCTCCCCCATGGACCTCTACGACCGGCCGGCAAACCTCTTCGTCGCCGGCTTTTTGGGCGTGGCCAACGTCGTCGAAGGGATAGTGGCGCTCAAGGATGGCAAGGCCCTGTTTCGTTCATCCGACGGCGCCGTGGTTGTTCCGATCGGAGAATCATCCGCAGCCGCATCCCATATCGTCTTTCGGCCGCAAAACATGACCATCCAATCATCAGACGTTGAATCGCTTCCGGGCATGTTGCGCCTGGTCGGCAGGGTGGATCACAGGGAGTTTCTGGGAAGCGTGGTCCGCTACCGCGTCGCCGTCGGCAAACACTTCCTGCTTGTGGACGCATCCTATCAACGCGGCACGGAGCCGATAGACGAGGAAACCCCGGTGACCCTTTCCCTTAACAAAGAGCAGATCATCGCACTGGATCAATAAGATATGGCAAAACTAAAACTTCTTGAGGGCATCATCGCGGCTGGCCGTGATGGGTAGGAAAGAATCGAATCCCGATATTTCAAATACTTCTTTGACGTAATCGGCCATGGAGCACAAGACCAGTTTTCCTTCCAGACGCTTAAGGTCCTTTGTCGTTTTCAAAATGACCCGCAACCCCGCGCTTGAAAGATACTCCAGGTTTTCAAAGTCGATGATCATCTGTTTGGCCCCTTTTGCGATTGCGGCTGCAATCGATTCCTCGAACGTCGGGGACGTATTGGAGTCCAGGCGTCCATCAAGCTTAAAGATATGAACCTCGTTTTGTTTTTCTTCTTTGATTCGCATCTGCTGTCCTCCGTAAATTTTGTCTTATGAATTGGCGGGTGTTACTATGGACATTCTTCGGCCCCAAGGATACTCCCCACCATGGCTACTTTCATTCGCCTTTCACTATACTTGTTTAACACCTTAAGCCTCTCAACCTTCAGCCTATGAACCTTCAGCCTGCCATTCTATTTTTTTGGTCATCACCAGAATATTTTTATTGCCGCGGCGTTGATACGCCATCGTATCCATAAAATGCCGGGTCAGGTGAACCCCCAGGCCGCCGATCTTTCTCTCTTCAAGGGGGCATTGGAAATTCGGTGCTACGATTTTGGTCGGATTAAAGGCAATGCCGTCATCTTCAATGCGAACCATAAATTTCTCATCTTCAACCGAAAGTGCTACCTCTATCCAGTGCGTTTCACTGTCGGCATAGCCATGCGAAATAATATTTGTAAAATGCTCCTCCATACAAAGATGGATTTCAAAGATGTCTTTCGGGGACAGCGCCTGTTTTTTTACAAACGCCTCCACCTGCCGGCACATCATTTTGAGCTCGGACAGTTTGTTCTCAAGTTTAAATGAGATTTTATTGCTGCTCATTATGCTCACAATTACTTGGTTGAAAGCTTGCCTGCCCCAGGCAGGGGGTCCATCCGCCAGAGATTAACGGATTTTAGGGTTCAAAGGATCACCATTCGGAAAAGCGCTTCGTTTTGCTTGGATGCTGTCATAAAACGATAGGTGCAGATTTAGGTTTAATATCTTTCTCAACCTTAGCCTAAACCTTTATTTATCGCTTCCCAGCCTCTCGGCCTCCCCGCCTTACACCATACTGACGCCCACCTTCCGCTTGCATTTATCACACCCCTCGTCCATTTGGGCCAGAAACTTTTTCTCCCAAGAATAGATGCTGCCCACCAAGGCCTGTAACACCCGTGGCATGATGCCCGGAAACTGCTCCAATACCTTGCTGAATTTTGGGCGCTCCAGAATCAGACAGGTCATGTCGGTCAGGGCCTGCAGTGAAAACAGGCGCCGGGAATTGCCCAGCAGTGCGAGACTTCCGATAAATGTGTCCTTATCAAAATCCCGGAGGGTGACACTGCCGTTTTCATCCGCATGAATCAGTCTGGCCTGCCCGCTAATGAGATAAAATGCCCGGCCGTCGTCATCTTTCTGATGAAAGAGAAAATCACCCGATTTAAAATTCTCGCGGGTACACAGGTAGGCCAATACTTTCAGCGTATCCAAAGGCAGTTCCGAAAAAAAATAAATTTCCCGCAAGATGGAAAGATTTTGGTCAAATTCACAAATTGGACATGTTTCATTTTTTTCCATGGACGAGTTCATATAACATCCCCTTTTTGGCCATAAGTTCATCATAAGATCCCAGTTCGCCGATTTTTCCGGCTTTCATCACTGCGACCCGGTCATAGTTTTTGATGATATCCAGGCGGTGAACAACGGCAATCACCGTACTTTTTCCCTTCCAGCGGGTTTCAAGCAAATTTTGAATCCGCGCCTGTGACTTGTTATCCAGCGCCGACGTGGCTTCATCCAGAATCATAATCATTGGATCCTTCAGAAAGGCCCTGGCTATGGCCAGTTTCTGGCGCTGTCCGCCGGAAAGTTTGTCGCCCTTGCTGCCGACCTGAAAATCCATCCCGATCTTGATAACCGTTTCCAGGAGGTCCTCGGCAATCAACAGTTGGATAATGCTCTGGTCGATTTTTTCCTGGGCCTGGGGGCTTTCGTTTTTTGTCTTCCCGAAAAAGATATTGTTCAAGATGGTCTGTGAGTAGATGTACTCCGATGTGTCGTAAAAAGAAACCGCCGCCGGGTCTTCCGTGGAAATTTTTTCCCGAAAAAGCGATCTTCCTTCCAGTATCAGCTTTTCCAGCACTTCCGGCAAAGCCGCCATTTTGTGCCTGCCGGGAGTAAATCGCAGGGCCAGTGCCAGAAGCTTTTCCTGATTTTCCGTCGAAAGCTGATGCAGCTTTCTTTTTCTGAGATGTTCCGCAAGCAGCTTGTAATCCTCCAGTTCGTCCGCCTGAAGGGGGCTTTGTTGAAAAAACACCTCGTCAGGGGGAAGGTTGCCCAGAATGTCCACCGTCTGCCGGGACAGATCCGCACCCAGATTCATCAGTGGCCGGCGCAAATCCGCCTGTTTGAGAAATGTTGTAAAATAATCGTTTTTCAACAAATTTTTTTCTGAGAATTCATCCCTGCCGGGAGTGCCGAGGATGAGGTTTTCAGAAATGCTGGAATAATAGAGGTAGCGATCATCGTCAAAAAACTCAACGTAATCGGCCAGGGCCTTGCCGAAATTGCGCTGAAAATTCTCGCGCACCCGGATGATTTTAGTAACGAACTCCTTGTCATGATCATACGCCAGGACGGTATTCAGGCCGAACCGCAGAACATCCACAAATATACCGGTTTGCTGCAGCACCTCAATCCGGTCATCCAGATTCGGCAAGCTGTCACCCGGCGAACTGTCGTTGCCGTTCAGCTTGGCCCGGCAGGCATACAACAGGTTCTCTTCTATGGTTCCATCGAAAATAAAAGGAGACTGTGAAACAAATCCCACATTCTGAACAAGATCTTTTTTCGTAAGCGTTGCAACCTCCTTGTCGCCGATCAGCACATTTCCGCCGGTATATTTGTAAAGCTGCCCGATACACAGCGCCAGGGTGCTCTTGCCGCTGCCGGAAAATCCAACCAGGGCCAGATGCTCACCGGACTTGAGCGAAAAGTTGATCTCGCTGAGGAGACGGACGCCGGTTTCGGTTTGGAAGGATAAATCCTTAACCTCGATGTTGCCGTCCAGCTCAAAGGGTTTCCGATCTACGGGATCCATAACATATTCGGACTCGGCATCGAAATACTCCATGGTTCGTTTATAACTGACCGTGGCGTCCTGATGGGCCTGATAAAAATCGATCAGTTCCCGCCAGGGATCATACAATTTTTCCTGGGCCGATAAAAAGGCAACCAGTGCGCCCAGTTCCAACTGCCCCTTAATCGCCAGATACCCTCCCATCATAAATATGACAAACGGGCTCAAATTGTTAAAAAAATTATTGCTGACCTTAATAGCGAACCGGAACACATTCCAGCGGATGCGGACCTTGGTCAGCTTGTCCACCAGCCCGTCGTATTTGCGGTTTTCAATGCCGAAAGCCCCGTTTCCCTGGATCTCGTGTATCCCGGTGATGGATTCGGCAATTCTGCTGGACAGATCCCGGGTGGTGTCCACCCGTTTTTTGTTTTCCCGGTTCGCTTTTTTCTGAAGCCAGGGCAGTAAAAATATAACCAGCGGGTATATTGACAGCGACAGCGCCGCCAGCAGCGGATTCAGCCAGAACAGATAAGCGGCAAAGGCGATCAGGGTCAAAATGCTGGTGACGGGAATGGCAACCGCCATACCGATAAAATCGCCGGCCGTTGCCAGTTCGGTGATGAGTGATGCCACCACCATCCCGGGCTGCGTGCGCCGGAAAAAATTCAGCGGCAGGGTCAAAATATGGTGGTAAAGTCCTTTGCGCATGCTGGCGGACGCCTGCTGGCCGATAACACTCTGGAGAACGTTGATGAGAAATTTCAGACCGCTGGCGACCACCACCGCCGCGATGTAGATGCCGCAATAAATAAACAGCAGGTCAATTTTTCTTAAATTGATGGCTTCGTTGATAATCCGCTTCTGCATCTCCAGGGGCAGCACCCGCGCAAAAACCGTGGCGATGACAATGATCAGCAGAAGAACCTGGAGTTTGATATTTCCGGAAAAAACCCATGAAAAGAGTGATCTTTTGAACACGGGAGTTTTAACCTTTTCCATGATAAGCCTTTCCTCCGCGGAAAACGAAAGCGTTGAAGATTATGAAGCAACATCGGTTGAAATGATTGTTTATTAATTACAACAAACAGTTAATCCTTGGCAAGGGAATAATCCCGGGAAACCGACGGTAAGTTTCAACGGGGCAGATTACAACGCCACATTCAAGCGGCACAGGCGCTATTCTTGTTTTGCATTTTGGGTAAAACCTATGGTAACCATACGTTATCCGCCTGAATCTAAAAAACGGATATTGATAATTATCCTGACAAGAATTTAAGGAGTCAACGATGCGTTATCGTTGGAAGATGTTAATCCTGTTTTTGACCATTGCCATGGTGCCCATCATGGTCATCAGAACCTTTGGGGTCCGGGCGGTCCGCCAGATGGGCGATGCGCTGGTGTCTCAATCGCGGGAAAATCGCATTTCCGGTTTACAAAGGCAAATCCAGCTGCTGGTAACCAGCTATGCATCGGTGCTGAATGCCGGCCGCGAGCAGATTGAAATGGCCCTCCTGCTCCAGGCCCGGGAGGCAGAGCGCTGTCTATCAAAAAAGCCCAAACTCACTTCAAAGGTTTACTATGCTGAAGATTTCAATTCAGGAAACAATTTGCCCAAGGATATTAACCCTTCCGCTTTCCATTTCCGCTCAAGGCCCGACGAATCTTTCGATTTGTTGAATGTTTCCTATTCCGAACAGGTATTTAAACTGGCGCCGGGCACGGAGCCGGGGGATGTGCAGGAAGATATTGCCCGGCTGTTGACGCTGACACCCGTTTACAAAGAGATATCCCATCGGTTGCAGGATCTCATTTACTGGCAAAACACCAGCCTCGCCAACGGTCTCCACAGCGCTTATCCCGGACATAACGGCATTCCCCGGAGGCTGAACCCCAGAGAGCAGACCTGGTACCGAAACGCCCTCCAGGAAACCATGCCATGGTCTGAACCTTACATCGACCCGGAAACACGCCAGGTGGTGGTCGCCGCTGCCATGCCCATCAGGCGCCCCAACGGCACGGTTGCCGGGGTTACCGCCCTGGTGGTTCCTGTCAGCAGCCTGCTGGACCGACGCATGCTTTTTCAAAATATCCCCCAGGAGACCGCTTCCTTTATGATCTACCTGGTCAAACAGGAAGACACCGGCCGGCTTGGGGCCCGTATTTTTGCCCGGGACGAACACATCACGGTTAAACATCGAAACTGGCGCGCCCAGATGGGCAGCGACTGGCTGCTGTCCGATGACCCGGAAGGGCTGCAGGCCATGATCAACGACCTGATGGCCGGGGTCAGCAAGGCCCGCCGCATGCCTTATAAGGGCAAAGACAGCCTGTGGGTGTATGGGGGCGTCCATACCAGCTCGTTTCTGGTGCTGATCACACCCTACGAAGAAATTCTTAAACCGGCCGAAGCCATGAAAAGGCAGGTGGAGGGACGGGTCGAAGCCCTTTTAAAATTTACAAGATATGGAATTTACGGCACTGTTTTGCTGGTGGCGATCCTGGCGTTCATGTTTTCAAGATCCGTCACCAAGCCGATCCGGGCACTGATGGAAGGCGCCCAGCAGCTCGCCAGAGGTCAATTTGAAAGCCGGGTAAACATTCGCTCCAAGGATGAATTCGGCGATATGGGCAAGATTTTCAACCGTGTCGGCCCCCGCCTCAAAGAGCTCTACCACATGCGCCATTCACTGGCACTGGCCATGGAGGTTCAGCAAAATCTCCTTCCCCAACGCGATCCCGACGTAAGCGGAATGGATATATCCGGCACCAGCATTTATTGCGATGAAACCGGCGGGGATTATTATGACTTTTTATCCGGCCCTGAAAGCGATCAAGGCAACATCCGGGTGGTGGTGGGTGATGTTTCCGATCATGGCATTCCATCGGCCCTTTTGATGACCACTGCCCGGGCGCTTTTAAGGCAGCGCGCGGCGCTGCCGGGCAACATTCAACATATCATTTCCGATGTGAATAACCATCTGGCACGGGATATCAAAGCCTCCGGACGGTTTATGACCCTCTTTTATGCTGAAATCAGCTCCCCTGAAAAATATATCCGCTGGGTCAGGGCCGGGCATGACCCGGGGGTAATTTACGATCCGGCCGAAGACACTTTCCGCGAACTTGCCGGAAAGGGCCTGCCCCTGGGTGCTTTTGAAAATTCCGAATACGAGGAATCCCAACGCCAAGTCGCCGCAGGTCAGATTATTGTCATCGGCACCGACGGCATCTGGGAAACCCGCAACGCCGAGGGGGCCGTCTTCGGCAAGGAAACCCTGAAACACATCATCCGTGCCAAGGCCAATAAGCCGGCCCGGAAAATCGTGTCGACCGTTATCGAAGCCGTCAACCGCTTTCGATCGACGCGCGAACAGGAAGACGACATCACCCTCGTGGTCATTAAAATAAAATAGCCGCCTTCTGCATACGGCGGTGTCAGCCCAGCATTTGCATAAAAAATATAGCAGGGTATAGAAAGGACCGTTAATAGATGAAATTAGGAATCGTAGGTCTGCCGGGAGCAGGGAAAACAACCGTTTTCGAAGCATTGACGCGTGCGGCATCAGAGGCTGGGCATAAGGCCGAAACACGGATCGGAACCATACGCGTCCCGGATTTCCGCGTCGACAATTTAAGCAGCATGTATTTGCCCCAAAAAACCATTTTTGCCCAGGTGGAATATTTTCTTCCTGCAGCGGGTATTCACAAGGAAAAAAACAGCGATCATCCCGTCTGGACAGCGGTGCGGGATGCAGACGCCCTGATCCATGTCATTCGAAATTTCAGCGGCTACGGTCTAAAAGCGCCATCCCCTCTTGAGGACTATCTGGCCTTTGACCAGGAAATGATTTTAACGGACCTGATGACGGTGGAAAAACGTCTGGAACGCCTCGGGGCCGACCAGAAAAGAGGAAAACCCATTAGCCCGGAAGAACACCGCCTGCTGCTGGAATGCCAACAACACTTTGAAAAAGAAAGCCCGTTGCGAAGAACTCCGGAGCTTGCGACCGCACCGTCACTGAAAGGATATGCCTTTGTTTCCGCCAAACCCATGCTGGTCTTGTTTAACAATGACGACGAGAACAACGCCCTACCGGAAATCAAAGGCATTGTCGACCGTGAGAAATGCGCGCTGATCAAAGGCAAACTCGAACATGAACTGTCCCAGATGTCGGAAGAAGAAGCAAAGGGTTTTCTTACGGAATTCAACATTACCGCTTCGGCCATGGATCGGATTATCCGGCAGTCCTATGAATTGCTGGGGCTCATATCCTTTTTTACGGTCGGCCAGGATGAAGTCCGGGCCTGGACCATAACTGCCGGGACCAGCGCCCCTGACGCCGCCGGTGTGATTCATTCCGATTTTAAAAAGGGTTTTATCCGGGCCGAAGTCGTTTCCTATGCGGACCTGATGGCGGCAGGCGCCTATCATGAAGCCCGCAAGAAAGGCGCCGTTCGACTGGAGGGCAAAACCTACATTGTCCAGGACGGCGATATTATCAACTTTCGGTTTAATGTATGATTGAAATTGATCTTGAATAATTTAAATGATTCCTTTAGATTATGATCCATGGGCGTTGTCTTTGATTTTAATGATGCCAAGGCGTATGAGCAGTGGCTGAAAAGCCCCGGCAACCGCTTTCTAGTCGACTTTGGGCAAAAGCTGTTGCTCGATCTGCTTAAGCCGATGCCGGGCAAAACAGTGCTCGACATCGGTTGCGGCGCAGGCGCCAGCCTGAAGCCGTTAATCGAAGCAGGCCTCCGGCCCACCGGCATCGACCCGTCCCCCTATATGCTGGACATGGCCGCTAAAAATCTGGGGGAACGTGTGGACCTCCACCGCGGTGTCGCTGAAGACCTCCCTTTTGACGATAATTCCTTCAACTATGCCGCGCTCATATCGACCCTTGAGTTCGTTGAAAATCCCTCTAAAGCTCTGGAAGAAGCCTGCCGGGTAGCTAAGGACAGAATTTTTATCGGCGTATTAAACCGCAATGCCATCAGGGGGGTTCAGATGCGGATCAGCGGAATATTCACCAAGACTTTGTTTAACCGGGCGCGTTTTTTCAGTATTTGGGAGCTGAAACAAATGATTCATTCGCTGCTGGGGGATGTGCCGGTAACCTGGCGAACCGCCTGTCATCTCCCAGTGGTTTCCGGAAGGTTTGCCCGTAAATTCGAGCGACTTTCACTGGTTCAACGATGTCCCTTTGGAATGTTTATCGGCATGGTGGTTACTTTGGTTCCCCGTTTTACCACCCAACCTTTGACGCTTCGTTACAGCGCCAAGAGAACACCCGGCCAAGCAACAAGCTCGCTGTCAGCCAATAGAGAAAACAACGATGGAAGCATATCTGTATGAGCCCCTGAAAGAACAGGCGGTAAAATGCCACCTCTGCAGCCATCTCTGTCTGATATGGCCCGGCAGGCGGGGCATCTGCAATGTCCGTGAAAACCGGGGCGGGACTCTCACCACCCTGGTATATGGAAAACTGATCGCGCAGCACATCGATCCCATTGAAAAAAAACCCCTCTTTCACCTCTCTCCGGGCTCCCGTTCCTATTCCATTGCCACAGTGGGCTGTAATTTCAAGTGTCTCTTCTGCCAGAATGCCGATATCGCCCAGATGCCTTCAGACCGCAGCGGCATGATCGTCGGTGATTTTGTCGGCCCCGAGGCCGTGGTGGCAGAGGCCGTAAATGCGGGGTGCCGGAGTATTTCCTATACTTATACCGAACCCACCGTGTATTTTGAGTTCGCCCATGATACGGCCAGGATTGCCCACGAAAAGGGCCTTTTGAATGTATTTGTAACCAACGGATACATGACCGCCGAAGCCCTCCGGATGATCAGCCCGTATCTGGATGCCGCCAATGTTGATTTGAAGTCATTCAGCGACAGCTATTATAAAAAATATTGCGGCGCCAGATTGTCTCCGGTTCAAGAAACGTTGATTCTGATGAAGTCGCTGGATATTCTCGTGGAAATAACCACGCTGCTGGTTACGGGATTAAATGACGCTAAAACTGAGCTGGAAAGCCTGGCCGGCTTTATCGCCGGGTCCCTGGGTCCGGAAACCCCCTGGCATATCAGCCGGTTTCACCCGACGTACAAACTTACGGACCGACCGCCCACGCCCCTGAAAAGCCTGATGACGGCAAGGGATATCGGCCTGGCGGCAGGACTCAAATATGTCTATCTGGGAAATGTTCCCGGTGAAGACGGCGAGAGCACGGCTTGCCCCGGCTGCGGCAGGATGCTGATCGATCGCAAGGGGTTTACCGTCAGAAAAAACCTGCTAAAGGAAGGCCGCTGTCCGTATTGCAGCGCTGAGATAGAAGGCGCTTGGTGATGCGGTAATTATGAATCTTTCCGCTTTTCCAAAAAACATCGTCGCTCATAGTACAGCCCGGTTTTCTGATCCCATACGGCTTCTTCTTCGTGAATGTACTTGGGGCCGCCCGCCCAGTTTCCGCAGGCGGCAACCGCCATTTCGCCCAGCACAAACTTGCGGCCGCAGGCCGGGCAGCCTTCCGCGTTCAGTGCGTTGACCTTCTCAAGGTCCATGATGACTTTTTGTTTCATTTCAGAATCCTGTCCTTATATTCCGGATTTAGTGATAAAATAGCACGGGCCTCTTCCGGCGTAGCAATTTCCCTGCCGATTTCCCGGGCAATCTTTACCACTTTTTCAACCAGCCTGGGGTTGCTGGCCTGCGAACCGTCCGGCAGAAACAGGTTGTCTTCAAGGCCGATGCGCACATGGCCGCCCAAAACAATGGCCGCTGCCGACAGCGGAATTTCTCCTTTTCCGATACCGGCCACCGTCCAGGTGGAACCGGCCGGAATGCTTTCGGATAAAAACAGCAGATTTTTCACGGATGCCGGCATCGCCCCCGGCACCCCCAGTACAAACTGGAAATGAAGGGGAAAGGCCAACAATTTTTTTTCCCCAAGAAAAAGCGCATTGTTGATCATGCCGGTTTCAAAAACTTCAATTTCAGGTTTGACGCCGGTTTCCTGAAAAACCCGGGCCAGGTATTCAATAAACTGGGGGGAATTTTCATAAACCGTACTGGGCATGTTGTTCGAGCCCGTCGTAAACGACGCCATTTCAGGGAGCAACCGCACCGGATCGACCCTTTCTTCCCAGTCCTTTCCGGCGCGAGCGCCGGTGGAAAGCTGGAGGATGGCCTGGGGCGCGGCCGATTTAACCTTGCGCACATTTTCCTTTATGACGGAAATATCCAGGGTCGGTTTTCCGTCGGCATCTCTGGCGTGCATATGAAAAATGGATGCCCCGGCATCCAGGCACCTTTTCACATCGGCGGCGATTTCGTCCGCCGTCTCCGGCAGGTTCGGGTTCAGCTCTTTGGTGGGCACGTTCCCGGTCAGGGCTACGGTAACAATCAGTTTTTGCAAGTTTCCAATCTCCCGCAGATAATTAATTTTGTGCGTTAGTAAATGTTCATTTTCGTTCCGTTAAGAAAAGCTATTTTTTTCCGGTGGGATTAGCATTTGAGCTCTACGCTGCAGAATGCGCTTCCCGAGATCCACATGGCGCGATTCCATAGGGCAGGCGTCAAAAATTGGCAAAGCGCAGCGCTTATTCGAATGTCTCGATTATTCTCTGTGAATCGTCTGCCGCATGAATATGGTCGTCCTTTGTTCCCTTTATCATACAGCCGGCTAAAAATTTTTCTCTTTAAAATATCTTGCCGCCCCCGGATGCACTGGCAATCCGATCGTCTTCTTTTTAAT
The DNA here is from genome assembly GCA_029211065.1 of Desulfobacterales bacterium. Lineage (NCBI taxonomy): Bacteria > Pseudomonadati > Thermodesulfobacteriota > Desulfobacteria > Desulfobacterales > Desulfobacterales bacterium. The sequence goes on along the minus strand of JARGFK010000077.1, from coordinate 7,402 downwards.
TTGATCCATACGAAACGAAAATAATGCCGGATGCGACCGTTTCAGCAGGTTTTGATTACTATAAATCACATCCATGATCTTGTAAACAGTCTGTTCATCCAGATCGCTTGAGGCGATCAGTTCTACGCGCGTTCCGAAAGTTGTTACCCCCTCCGGCTGGGACGGATACGTGTGCGGGGCGATACTGGTTTTTGAATAAGCGGGATGATCGTCGACCAGTTTTTTGATGTCGCTGTCTTTCATGTTTACCATAACGGCTTTGCAGAGCCTGAACAACTGCTGCAAGGACGAATCCGGGTGTACCCCGATATGCAGCATCGCCTGTATCGTGTTGTGACAAAATGCCATGGTGTCCTGTGAATGGGAAGGCGAAAGCGCTTCGATCCGTCCAAAATCCTGTTTCGACCAGTTTTTTGCTTTCATAATCGTATCGACCGCAAGATGCTGAAACGATCCCGGCGCGCCGGCATTTATCCGTTTGCCTTTCAGTTCTTCCAATAAACCGATACCCGCGTCATTGCGAACGACGAGCGTAATCGGAAGATCATACAGCGGGGTAAGCGCTCGCAGATTATCGTAGCTGATATCCATAAACTCGAAGGGGCCGGTTTTGTTGATTGCATCGTGCAGCATCAGCGAATCGATCAGAACGATATCCAGGGATCCGCCCTGAAGGTTTGTGAGATTATAAACATCGTCGGGCGTCGGAACTGCCTTGCAGGTAATAACATCCGCGTGTCTGTTGAGTATCCTACAGATGGTCCGGGCGGTAAAGTTAGAGAATGTCCCCTTCTCTCCGGCACCTAACAGGATATCGAAAGCATTAGAGGATACGGGGTATAACACCACGATTAAAAATGCTAAAATTATAGAGGCCCGTCTGCAAAAAAGGATGAAACAGATTTCCGGTGGGCGCTTATTGGTTATCATGCTTCCCTCCTTAAGATCTGAAACCTGAAGCACAAAAATGGCAGCTGCTGTTTATCGAACCGATCCGGCAAAACAGCTTAGCTCTGTATTTTTCGCAGCCATAAGACCGAGCAGTTGGCGTTTTCTGAAACTCTGCGTGCGCAGGCGCCGCTATGCACTTCATTAATGTCCTGATCGCGGCGGCGATCGTAGTATACCACAATCAGGTCGGCACTCCACTTGTCCGCGGATTTAATAATTTCCTCCCAGTTTTTTCCAGTTCTGACTTCATATGTTACGGATTCATCACAATTGTTTTTAATGAACCCTTCCAGTGATTCCTTCATCCGATTAAAGATCTCTTTTCGGGTTTCATCGGAGATAAAGGATGCAACAATCGGCATACCGAAACCCGGAATAACGCATACCAATCGGATTTCGGCAGCGCTCTGTCCGGCAATCTCCGCAGCTCTTTGATAAACAGTTACGGCTGTCTTTGGATAATCAATATCTAACGGTACAAGAATTTTAGTAAACATAAGCGCCTCCGGAAGGGTAAATCGCACGAATGATGATCACCGCGAATTGTCGGAGTTTTCGTCTTTAGCCTTTCGACAATCGATGGTGTCATGTCATACACATATAAGTCAGGTGGCTTCTGCAGGTTTAATTTTTTTTGCGCGGGTCCGCTGGACAAACCAGACCAGCGCGAGCAGCACCATTGCCGGAATAAACATCAGCTGTTTCGGCGGGATGTCAGTCGGCACCTGAATGTTAAGGATCTCCTGATCAAAGTCGATTCCGGCCTTTTCCGCCCCGCTTGAAAAAACCACGTTGTCTATCATTATTTTGCCCGTTTCATTGCGGGTTTCAATGCCGATACCCTTTAGCCTTTCGGCACCGGTTGGTTCTCCCCCCACCGGCAGCATGACTGTCATGGTGTACTTTTCCCCATTCATTTTTTCGCCCTTTACCCTTAATATCAAGCTAGAATCGGGTTCCATAGACTCCATGATCTGTTCCAGTTTGCCGGGCGGCTCTTCTTTCAGCGGCGGGAAAACCATATCCCACCAGAAACCGGGCCGAAACAGCGTAAATGCGATGAGGATCAGCGCCGCGGTTTCCCAGATCCGGTTTTTCGTCAGGAAATATCTTTGGGTGGCGGCTGCAAAAGCCAGCATGGCGATCACGGATGCCGCGATCACTACAATCAGATGAAACCAGGTGCCGATGCCGATGAGCAACAGCTCGGTATTAAAGATGAAGATAAACGGTAAAATGGCCGTTCGAATATCGTAACCAAAACCCTGGATACCGGTACGGACCGGATCACCGCCGGAGATGCCGGCCGCGGCAAAAGCAGCCAGACCCACCGGTGGTGTGTCATCCGCCAGGATACCGAAAAAAAACACAAAAAGGTGTACCGCAATCAAGGGGACGATCAGGCCGGCCTTGGCGCCCAGGTTGACAATCACCGGCGCCATCAGGGTCGACACCACGATATAGTTCGCCGTTGTCGGCAACCCCATCCCCAGAATGAGGCTGATGATGGCGGTAAACACCAGAATCAGGATCAGGCTCCCCCCTGAAATAAACTCAACAAACTCGGTCATGACAAATCCGATTCCGGTCAGGGTTACCGTCCCGACGACGATACCGGCGGCCGCAGTGGCGACACCGATACCGATCATATTCCGGGCACCTGAAACAAACCCCGCAATCAGCTCATCAAAACCGCGCTGAAATGAGAACTCATGACTTTTGGTTTTGCGAAAAAAACTTTTTAACGGCCGCTGCGTGAGGACCATAAAAATCAGCAGCACGGTTGCCCAGAAAACCGAAAGTGCCGGCGACAGCCGTTCAACCGTCAAACACCACATCAGCACCACCACGGGCAGCAGGAAGTAATATCCGGCCTGCGCCGTCGGTCCCAGTTCCGGCAGCTTTGAGATATCATGGCTGGTATCAAGTTCAGGGACTCTACAGGCAAACGCGAGCAGAAGAAGATAGGAAGCAAAAAGCAGTACCGAAACAATGTAGATGGTTGCCCTGCCCGCTACGGTTTTAATCCAGCCGATGCCATAATAGGTGGCACCGCCCATGATGATTAAAAACAGAACGACCATCACAAAAGAAAGCAATGACTGCGCCCAGGGCTTGATAACCGGTTTTTCCAGCCCCTTAAGCCCCATCTTACAGGCTTCAAGGTGTACAATATAGACCAGCGCGATGTAGGAGATGATTGCCGGCAAAAATGCATGCTTGATCACCTCGATATAGGAGATACCGACATACTCGACCATCAGAAACGCCGCAGCGCCCATCACAGGCGGCATTAACTGACCATTGGTTGAACATGCCACCTCAATCGCCCCGGCCTTTTCCGCCGAAAACCCGACTTTCTTCATCAGCGGAATCGTAAAGGTTCCGGTCGTAACCACATTGGCAATGGATGAACCCGATATCAGACCGGTCAGTCCGGATGATACCACCGCCGCCTTGGCCGGACCGCCGCGCATATGGCCGAGCCCGGCAAAAGCACAGCGAATAAAATAATTGCCGGCACCGGCCGCTTCAAGCAGCGCGCCGAACAAGACGAACATAAAGACCATGCCGTTCGACACCCCCAGCGCAACCCCGAAAACCCCCTCGGTCGACAGCCAGTAATGGGACATGCCCTTGACAAGGCTGGCGCCTTTGTGCGCAATGACAGACGGCATATAGGAACCGAAAAAAGTATAGCAGACAAAAACCGAAGCGACTATCATCAGCGGTGGGCCCAACGCACGGCGTGTCGCCTCCAGCAGGATAATCAGGCCGGCAACGGAAACAATCAGGTCCAACCGGGTCGGGATGCCCGGACGGTTTGATAATTCTACGTAGAAAATAAACAAATACGCGGCGCAAAACGCGCCCAATAGCGCCAAAACCCAGTCCTGAACAGGGATGTAGTCTCTTGGCGATGATTTAAACGTGGGATAGGCCGTATAAGCCAGAAAAATGGCAAAGGCGAGGTGGATGGCCCTTGCCTCCGTATTGTTCAGGACAAAAATATTAAAGAAAAAAGGCAGGGGAGATGAATACCAGAGTTGAAAAAGCGTCCAGATGAGCGGCACAAAAAAGAGGATGTTTTTTGAAATCGACCCGGTGGGGTTACGGGCACCCGTCTCCACCACGGCGATCATCTCCTGCAGATCATCCTGAGATGCGAGGGCATGAGTCGGTTCGGTCATTGCGATGGCTCCTCATGTGAGAATAATGTTATGTTCCGGATTTTACACGAGCCCTGCTGAGTGCGCAAACAAAAAGTGCGCTGCAGCAGCAGCGCACTTTTTGTTTTCAAGGGATACTTACATCAGCCCCGCCTCTTTATAATACTTGATGGCGCCCTTGTGCAGCGGGGCGGAAAGTCCGTCTTTAATCATCTCTTCTTTTTTCAGAACACTGAAAGCCGGATGCAGTTTTTTGAAGTCATCAAAGTTTTCAAAAACCGCCTTGACCACATTATAGATGATATCTTCAGGCACTTTGGCCGAGGTAACAAACGTTGCGCCGACACCAAACGTCTGAGTGTCGGTGTCCGTTCCGCGATACATTCCACCGGGAATCGTTGCCGTCCGGTAGTAGTCGTTTTCCTTGACCAGTTTGTCGATCACCGGGCCGGCGACTTCCACAATCACCGAGTCGCATGCGGTGGTCGCCTCTTTGATCGATCCGCTGGGGTGACCCACGGTAAATACCATGGCATCAATCTTGTTGTCGCAAAGCGCGCTGGACTGCTCGGCGGATTTCAGCTCGGATGCCAGTTTAAAATCAGCATTGGTCCAGCCCATTGCCTGCATCACCACTTCCATCGTGCCGCGCTGGCCGGAGCCGGGATTGCCGATATTGACCCGCTTCCCCTTGAGGTCGCTGAATTTTTTAATACCGGAATCGGCACGCGCGACCACCGTAAACGGCTCGGGATGAACGGAGAACACCGCCCGCAGATCCTTGTTGGGGCCGGCGTCCTTGAACTGGCTGGTGCCATGATAGGCGTGGAACTGCCAGTCAGACTGGGCAACCCCCATATCCAGCTCACCGGCGGCGATGGTGTTCAGGTTATAGACCGACCCCCCTGTACTTTCAACCGAGCAGCGAATTCCATGCGTTTTTCGGCCTTTATTTACCAGACGGCAAATCGCGCCGCCGGTTGGATAATACACGCCGGTCACGCCACCGGTTCCGATGGTGACAAACGTTTGATCAGCGGCCTGGACTGGCGCCGCCGGCAATAACAGACAAAGACTTAAAAATGCAACGGTAAGTATAGTTAATTTTCGCATCTGAACCTCCTTGGTTGCTTCGTGCTTCGACTCACAAATACAGTGACTTGTTTATTGTTTGGATATACCCCCTCAGCACTCAGTTCTGAGCGAATAAATACGCTAACGTATTTATGAATCGAAGGACTTAGTTTAAAAATACCTCTACCCAAAAAAGAATTTTTTACCTCCTTTCATTTGATAAATTTAATTTTGTTTTGCTTTTTTGTATAGAACACTAAATAATGTGCACAATTTCAACACGAGATCGAGCAAGCAGGCTGCTGTAAGAATCCTTCCATACGGCTTCTGCAGGAATCACAGCGCTATTTTTGAGAGTATGTTTAATTGTTATCATACTGAATTTTAAAATCAAGCATTTTATAGTAAAAACTTATTCCACCCATTTCATTTGACTCCGTATGCGGTATAAAATGTGCAAATCATAATTACAAGCCGCTCGGAAGGTATCCATAACATTAGAGTTTTTCTCCCGATTAGACTACTTTGCACTGCAGACTGCTACTGAAGACGTGATGGCTGGAAGAAATCAGATAGAAGATAACGGTTCTGTATCGATCTGCTTTTTACTCGGGATCAATCAGGGACCAAATGCGATCCAGCGTTAAAATCTTGTCATCCTTGCAATACAGCCGCAGATGGGCTAATTTTCAGCCTTCAGCCGGATCGGTCAACACTGTATGCATATTAATTTTTTGAACCATTATGCCGCAAAGTCGCAAAGTAATTTAATGACACGAATTAAAGAAAAACTCACTGTCACCGTGATTATTCCGACCTATAACAGGGGCTGGATATTAAAAGAAGCCATCGATTCCGTTTTGGCCCAGGATTATAAAGAATTTGAAATAATTGTCGTTGACGATGGATCAACCGACACCACAACCGAACTTTTAAAGACATACGGTCATCATCTTACGGTCATTCAGCAGCAAAATCGCGGGGTCAGTGCTGCCCGAAATGACGGCATCGCAGCAGCCTCCGGCAGGTATATCGCCTTTCTGGATTCAGACGATCTGTGGCTGCCTCAAAAAATAAATCAGCAGGTTCAATTTTTTGCTCTCAACCCCGAGGCCCTGATTTGCCAGACGGAAGAAATCTGGATCCGAAACGGCCGGCGGGTCAATCCCAAACTACGGCACAAAAAACTGTCCGGGATGATTTTCGAACCTTCCCTGCATCTGTGCCTGGTGAGCCCCTCGGCGGTAATGATCCGACGGTCGCTTTTCGATGCGGTGGGCCTGTTTGATGAAAACCTGCCGGCCTGTGAAGACTACGACCTGTGGCTGCGGGTAAGCTGCCGCCACCCCGTTTACCTGATCGATACGCCCCTGATCATCAAGCGCGGCGGTCACCCGGATCAGCTCTCCAAAGCTCCCGGCCTGGACAAATACCGCATTCAGTCCCTTGTCAAAATTCTGGAAAGTGATTTGCTTTCCCGGGTCCAGAAGGCTGCTGCCGTAACGGTTCTTAAGGAAAAATGCGCCATATATGCCAATGGATGTTTACAGCGCGGCCGCAAAGAAGAATCATTGTCCTATCGGGCCTTGTCCGATCGTTTTGATCAGCAGCCTTCTGCCGCCGCAAGTTAATCTTTTTTTTCTTGTTGCATAAACCAAATGCTGTTCTATATTTGTCTTACGTGCCGCTGAAAACGACCATGGACAAGACTTTCTAGACAAGTCGTCCGTCAACTACTGTCGCTTAAGATTATAAATTTACGTGTTTAGCAGCAGAATTATTTTCAGATAAACGATGGTTTACTTGGATTTTATCCAACGGGGGTTAAAAATGAATGACACCAAAATATTAGAAGGAGGCGATGGACCCCATGGTTTAGACAGCCTGAGCATAGAGCTAAGCTCTGGTCAGCATATTTAAAGCGAGGCATCAGGCAGCCTCGGCAAAGGGGTGAGGTAGACCGTAGTAAACCTCATCCGGGGTTCTGTCGTCAAGAGAAGAATGGCCTCGCTCCCGATTATAGTAGCGGATCCACTCGTTCAACCCGTTTCGTAATTGAGAACCGTCCTTGAAAGTATGCAGGTAAAGGTAATTGTATTTCACTGTCCACCACAGTCGTTCGACGAAAATGTTATCCTGGCATCTGCCCCGACCATCCATACTGATAGCCACTTGGTGGTCCTTGAGGGTCTGGGTAAAATCCTTGC
>JARGFK010000076.1 GCA_029211065.1 Desulfobacterales bacterium | reverse complement strand
TGTGTCGCGCCAAATGATTATTGGAGGTAACCCTCTACATATAGTGGGCGGTTGAGTTAACTGCATACCCAGTTAAAAAAATTCCACAAACTGGACGCACTGGTCAACAATGCCGGCATCGCCGATCCGGGGCGCCGTCCGATCGAGGAAATCACCCTGGCGGACTGGCAGCGGGTGATCCGGACCAACCTGACCGGCTGATTTCTGACGGCAAAATACGCAGCGCCGCATCTTCGCCTGACCCGCGGCGCCATTGTCAACGTGGCCTCCACCCGGGCGCTGCAGTCAGAGCCCCACACCGAAGCCTATTCAGCTTCAAAGGGAGGGGTTGTCGCCCTTACCCAAGCTCTGGCCCTCAGTCTCGGATCGGATATCCGGGTAAACTGCATCAGCCCAGGTTGGATCGATGTCACGAAATGGAAAAAGAAAAAATTGCGGCGGGATTCGAAAATAAGGGAAATCGACCACCGCCAGCACCCGGCCGGACGGGTGGGCGCCCCGGATGACGTTGCCGCAATGGTCGCATACCTGATTTCCCCCAAGGCCGAATTTATCACCGGACAGAATGTTGTCATCGACGGCGGGATGACCCGAAAGATGATATATGCCGATTAAACCCCATTCGGAAAACCCCAAAGGTTTACGCCCATGGCCCAAAAATAATTGCTGCCGGCACCTCTCCGGTGCTGCCGACAGCCTCCGACCGCAACTCATTAATTCTTTGGCACAACCGACACGATATACTCAGCGATGATTTTACCCATATCAGCGGTGAGGCTGCGATCGCTCGACCCTGAAGTCCAGGCTGCTGCCCACGCATTGGTCGCACTGTTCATTTCCTTTTTACGCACTTCCTGTTTGGTCTCTGCGTCGATGAAAATGACGTCCATATTGATGTAGGAGCTGCCGGCAAAGGCGCCGCCCCAGATACGTGCACCCGTGCTCACCAGTCGCATCTCTTTAATTTTAGCCTTGACCAGCAGTGTGCCGGCTCCATAGGCGGCGCCGGGTTTGTGAGGCGCAACCGAATGATACACATTTTTGATTTGCAGGTCGGTAATCACATTCACCTGACATTCCCTGGCCGCGTCCGGATAATCCGTTTTAACCTCGGGAGTTGTTTCAAAGTCAAAAACGACGATGCTGTTATATTTTTTTGGCAACGGCGGATCTACGGCTTCCGGCTGGGTCCCGGCCTGGGCCTGCTGCTCAGCCTGCGGCTGAGTCTCAGCCCTCTGGGCCCCGCCCCCGCGGGCGCAGGCGGTTAAAAAAATAAAAATAAAAACCAGAACAACAGGAAGCATTCTCGATTGTAATTGGCTGCCGAATATCATAATTCCTCCAATTTTTATCAGGTAAATGAATAGTGCACATCCACAGCATTCAGGCTGTTATTTACCATTAATTTAGGAAAATTGTCAATGGTAGACAGCCCTTACGAAGCCAGATGGATTGCCGCGGCATTTTTCATTGATTTTTTATCTAATGTATGATTATCTGCCTTTTCTTAATTTTTGGTTTAAAATCTAAAAAAATGAAAAAAATCTTAGTTGTATATTATTCCCAGTCAGGTCAATTGACTGACATTGTCAAATCCGTTCTGACGCCTCTGGAAAAAACCGAAGCGGTTTCAGTTGTGTATGAGGCGTTAAGACCCAAACAAAAGTTTCCCTTCCCCTGGACCCGCCGGCAGTTCCTTGACGCTTTTCCCGAAGCCTTTCAGGAGATTCCCTGCGAGCTAGAGCCTTTTGGCTTCAACCCTGAGGATGATTTTGATCTTGTAATTTTAGCATATACCGTCTGGTACTTATCACCCGCAACACCGGTTTCGGCCTTTCTGCAATCCCCTGAAGCGAAAAAGGTCATCCGCAATCGACCGGTGATCACCCTGCTCGGTTGCCGCAACATGTGGATCCTGGCCCAGGAAAAGGTGAAAAAACGAATAAATGCCTTGGGCGGAAAAATCAAGGGGAATATCGTTCTGATGGACCGGGCCATGAACCTTATCGGCATCGTTACCATCGCGGCATGGATGTTTACCGGCAAAAAAGACCGTTTTTTAGGAATCTTTCCCCGGCCGGGGATTTCAGACCAAGACATTCGGGACGCCAGACGATTCGGAAATATTATTTTGGAAGCCCTGTCAGGCGAGAAAATGGACCTGGACCAGCAGACGCTCAATCAACATGGCGCCGTCCCGGTCATTCCCGCTTATATTATCTTTGAGCAAAGAATTCAGAAGGTATTTTCAATCTGGTCTAAATTTATAATGCAAAAAGGCGGGCCGGCAGACCCGAATCGGAAATTCCGGGTGCGGCTTTTTTTTTATTATCTGCTTGTTGCAATTATTTTGATCGCGCCCCTGGCAACATTGGTTTCATGGATTGTACAGATTTTTAACAAACAAAAAATAAAGTCTGCGGTGGCATACTTTTCACAGAATCAGCCGAAACAGACTTAACCGTCAGACAAAGGACAAATAGAATGGACGTTTTCATCAATGACTTGGCCGCATTCATGCCGAATGAACCGGTCACCAATGACGAGATTGAGGATGTACTGGGCAAGATAAATGACATCCCTTCACGGACCCGTAAAATCATGCTCAGAAACAATAAAATCGAAACCCGCTATTACGCCGTCGATCGATCCACCGGCCGGATGACCCATACAAACGCCCAACTGACGGCCGAGGCCGTTAAAAAGCTCAAACCTTATGAAAATTTTAAGCTGGCGGATATCGAATGCATGAGCTGCGGAACCACCACACCCGATCTGTTGTTCCCCGGCCACGCCCTGATGGTATTGGGTGAACTCGGGGTGACGGAATGCGAAGCCGTCACAACCACGGGAATCTGCATTTGCGGTATGACCGCGTTAAAGTTTGCTTTCATGAACGTCGCCACCGGCTCTACTCAAAACGCGGTGGCAACCGGTTCCGATCTGGCCTCATCGTATTCCCGGTCTGCTTTTTTCACGCCGGACGCCATACCGGAAGCCGACCTTGAAGAAAAACCGATTCGGGCCTTTGACGCCGAGTTTCTCAGATGGATGCTTTCGGACGGCGCCGGGGCTGTGTTTCTTTCCAGTGAAAAGAACCCGGGCCGTATTTCCCTCAGGATCGATTGGATCGAGAACATCTCATATGCCGGTGAGCTGGACACCTGCATGTATGCGGGCGGCATAAAAAGAGAAGACGGATCCATGATCGGCTGGCGGGAGACGGAGTTAATCGATCCGGGTGCGGAATCCTTCAAGTTTCTGATCAAGCAGGATACCAAGCTGCTGGCCCGGGAAATCATCCGGACCGCCAAGCACCGGGCACTGGCCCGTGTCGTTCAGAAACACAACCTCAGACCTGAGGAAATCGACTGGTACCTTCCCCACTATTCTTCAGGCTATTTCCGGGACAAATTCTACAACGGGATGAAAGACATCAATTTTGAGATCCCCTACGACAAGTGGTTTACCAACCTGACCACAAAAGGGAACACCGGCAGCGCTTCCATTTTTATTATTATGGAAGAGCTGTTCCATTCCGGCAGGTTAAAAGAAGGCCAGAAGCTCCTCTGCTTCATCCCGGAAAGCGGCCGTTTTTCCCATTGTTATATGATGTTGACGGTGGTATAGCCCGGTGTGAGGCTTTCGCAGACAATATGCTGAGTAATTCCCGAATAAAAGCCTGGCCCAGAGGGTCAGGCTTTTGTTATTTCCAGGGGGATTTTTTTATTGGAATTGCATTCACCTGTTCAAATTCCAAATATTAAATCCCAAATATCAAATAAATTCCAATGACCTAAATTCGAGAATATAGACGTTTCCGTCTTGGTTTTGGTCATTTTTCATTGGAATTTGAAATTTATTTGGAGTTTGGTCTTTGGAATTTGTATGTTTAAACAAAAAATACGGCAAAATCGGTTAACTTTAAACTATCCCTGAGATGCGGGTTTTTTAGGATAGAATAAACTCAGTTTCTACTCCGCAGCATAAAGCAAATCCAGGCTATCAACACGGTGGCGACAAAAAAAGACAACAAAGCGATGATGTCGCCGCTGACGGTCCGGATACTGCCCCCCCTTACAAAGACATCCAGAAAGGCATCATGACCCCATGCCAGGGGGGAGTAGCGGCTGATTTCCTGCATGATTTTCGGCATGGCATACACCGGAACCATAATCCCCCCCAAGGCCGCAGCAACCACAATTGCAATGGGGCCGGCCATGGAAGCCTGTTCATAGGTTTTGGCAATCGTTCCCAGCAGGATCCCAAATCCGGTTGCAGCCAGAACGGCACTGAACGAAATAACCATTACGGCGACCGGATCAGAACCCATATCCAGCACCGGGGTCCTCAGAAGGGGGAGGACATGTTTTCCGATAAGCACAATAAGCCCCAATTGGGTGAAGCAGACCAAAACATACGCGATAATTTTACCCATCATTACGGATAGGAATGAAACCGGCAGGGTCAGCAGCCGCGCCAGTGTCTCATCATGCCGCTCCTTGATGAGCGCGCCTGCCATGGGAATCGCGATAAAAAAAATACCGAACAGCGCCCAGGCCGGCACATTCTGCTGCACAGAAGTGGGTTTTTTATCGAATTTGTATTGCGATGCGGAACGCTCTGTTATTCTCAACAGGCGGTCCCGGCCCAAGTCCAGCCGCATCCCGGGTATGTCACTGACGAAACCTTCCGGCAGCATCGGTCCCATGGCCTTGCGGATGGTCCCGTTAATATGTACCGGCAGCAGTTCGGACAGAACGTTCATTTTCTCATCCAGTTCGATCCCCATGACCACCAGCTCAAGGGAGCTGAGCACCGCCGAACGGAAACCGCCGAACACCGTCGGATCAAAATACACGGCAATGTCGCGTTGCCGCAGACCGCTTTCCGCCGGCGCTTTATCCACGGCAAGGGATTCGCGGACCACCTGCCGGGCACGGGTTTTAACGGCAGCGGTGGTCCCCTCCGGTATAATGACGCAGAGTTGAAAATCGCCCTTGAGTATCCGCGCCAAGGCTTTTTTTTCATCCACAGCTTTTCCATTGATGGATTTTATGATTTCAATCGCACCCGATTCCAACAGCTTTTTTTCGATAGCCTGCCCCACTTCCTGCCCATCGTGGTCGATAAGCAGGAGCCGGGTATTGCTCTCCCCCATGGTTTTCAGGACATTCTCCTGAACCAGCGTCATCACGAGTACGAGCAGGGCCGGCATAACGAACAGGACCAGCAGGCCGGTCCTGTCGCGGCTGAGCAGCAGCAGCTCCTTTAATATGGTGGCAGCGGTTTTATAAATCATATCTAATCCCGCAGATTCTTTCCGGTCAACGCCAGAAAAAGGTCTCCCAGGCCGGCATGCCCGGGCGGCCGGTTGATAAGCGCTTTGGGGGACCCTTCCGCAATGATGCGCCCTTCATCCATGACGGCGATACGTTCACACAGCCGCTCGGCTTCGTCCATATAATGAGTGGTATAGATCAGGGTGGTTCCGTTATTCTTCAGCTGGGATAATTTTTCCAGGATCATATTCCGGGACTGGGCGTCGATGCCAACCGTTGGTTCGTCCAGAAAAAGGAGTCGCGGATTGTTGATAATACCCACAGCCAGATTGGCGCGGCGCTTCATTCCGCCGGAGTAAGCGGACACGCGCTGGTCCGCCTTGTTCTCCAACCCGGCCAGTTCGAGGCAGGCCTGAACCCGGTCATTGAGCGCCTCCCCTTTGAGTCCGCAGATCTTGCCGAAATAGCGCAGGTTTTCCCGGGCCGTCAAACCGGCATAAAGTGCGATGTTCTGGGGTACCAGACCGATCAACCCCTTGACGCGTCCCGGATGTTTGAGGGCGTCGATGCCGCAAATTCGGACGTTTCCCCTTGTGGGACGCAGCAGCGTACTCAGGATGGAAATAGCGGTGGTTTTACCGGCGCCGTTGGGCCCCAGCAGGCCGAAGATCTCTCCGGTATGGACAGCGATATTCAACCCGGCAAGGGCCGGACCGGAAGCGCCTTTATATATTTTAACCAGGTCCCGGACAACCAGCGCTTCTTCTCCGGCCGGCGGTTTATTTTCTCTAAGAGAATCTGTTGTCTGCATCGATTATTCCTGCATAGAAAATTACGGTCCTCATGGCCGGGTCAGAGTCTGCCGGCTTAATACACATATTCATAAATAAGGTGACGTATTCGGCAAAATGGATTTTAACTAACTGCCTTGAAAAAATCCCCCTGAGAGCATGTCCGACAACTCCCTCTCCCTTGAGGGAGAGGGCTGGGGTGAGGGTGTGAGCAGCTGAAAACATACCCCCCCTCACCTAACCTCTCCCCGCAAGGGGGAGAGGAATTATAGGTTATCGGACAGCCTCCTGACCCCCTTTAATAAAAGGGGAAACTATTCTCCTCCCTTTCATAAAGGGAGGTTGGGAGGGATTTTAAAACGTCAGCGTACCTACGAAATACTGTACTTAGCTTCGGTTTTTTGTTTTAAAAATACAAATCCCAAACACGCGGTCAAAACCGCCCCACCTGAACCGATCCCAGGGTTCCGCCGGCGCCCAGCTTCAGGCAGCAGATGCCGCCGGTCCCAAGGGGTTCCTCGCTTCGGATGATATCTAAACGGTTTGAATGGTGACGGACCCCCTCATCGGATCTATAGATTTTACCGACCTTATGGCTCAGGGCGGCGATGGCGATGTCAAACCCCATGCCGATGGGTATGCCGCCGTATAAATGGGTATAGGACGCCACTTTTGTTTCTTCGGGGAGACAAACGGCATAGGGATCGTCAAACTCGCTGTAAGCGTCGACACTCAAAAAGTAAACGGCATCTTTGGCCACATCCTTCCGCCCACGGGTGTAATTCCCCATATGGACCGATTCGATGCAGCCATAAGGGGAAGCATCCGCTTCCGGCGTCAAGACAAAGAAGCAGGCCCCTTCGCCCATAACGGCACGCTCCGGGATTGAATCCGCCGGATTGTTTTTTTCCGGGTCCGCCGAATGGTAACGGCGGTACCAGTTATATCCCAGCGCCCGGCAGTATTCATCAACGCCGCCCACCAAAACGGCTTCAACCCGCTTTTCCCGCAGCCACTGGCAGGCGCTTAAAAAAGCCGCTGGGATTGACACGTCATAGTCGTTCACCGACAAACTGGGACCCATCTCACCCAGCAGAATGGATATGTGGGTTGCCGCGGCATTGTGGACGGAATTTGCGAATCGCGTGGGGGAGATGAGGGGTGCGTCATTGTTCAGGGCCTGCTGAATGTCCATCATATTACAGGTGGAACCGTATCCCGTGGCAACGATAATCCCCATGCGCCGTTGTTTGGCGTCCAGCATGCCGGCATCCTCAAGCGCCAGATAAGATCCCAGGAGCGCCATGCGGATGTAATGATCGAGACGGCGCAGGGCGCCTTTATCGACGAATTCGGAAAGCCTGTCCGTGCGGGCGGTCAACGCCGGGACATCCAGACTTCCCGCCAACGTGTTCATGGCCACCGTAGACTGCGGGCTGCTTCCCAAAAGAAGGGAACTTTCGAGTTCGGCAATGCCGCAACCGAAGCCGCCTAGGACGCCGATGCCTTTAATGCCGATGTTCAATGGCCTACTCCCCGATCCCCAGAACGAGGACCGCATTGTTGCCCCCGAAAGCCAGGGTTTGTGACAGGGCGATCCGGCCGCTGACAGGATAATTTTCCCTGACCGGCCATGCCGGTCCCAGCTCGGGGTCCGGCGTCGTAAAACCGGCGCTTCCCGGTATCCGGCCTTCTTCGAGGCAGGCAATGGAAAAGGCCGCTTCAATAGCGCCGGAAGCGCCCAAGGTGTGCCCGGTATATCCCTTAGTGGATAAAAAGGGCACCCCCGGCAGTATGTCGTTCAAAACCCGGCACTCGATCAGATCGTTGTCCCGGGTTCCCGTTCCATGGGCGTTGACAAAGGCGATATCCCCGGGATGAATCCCCCCTGCCCCCAGGGCCTCCTGTATCGCCATTTTCAGCCCCAGACCATCCGGCCGGGTATTGGTGGGGTGATGGGCATCGGTTGTCGAGCCGTAGCCCCATAAAACCCCCCGCGGTTTTTTTCCTGTTTCTTTCCGGATGTCTTCAGAGGTGAGTATAAAAATCGCGGCGCCTTCGCCCAGGTTCAGCCCTTTGCGGCCGGCATCAAAGGGTTTGCAGGGCGCCTCGTCATAAATGAGCAGCGATTTAAAGCCGGTATAGGTTACCTGGTACAATTCGTCCGCGCCGCCGGCAATCACCACGTCGCATAATCCCGCGCGGATCCATGAAGCGGCAAGCCCGATGGCGTCGCTTCCGGCCGAACAGGCGTTCACCACGGTTTGCAGCGGGCCGTCGAGGCAGAATTCGGCAGCGATAACGCTGGTGGGATTGCTCATCAGGAATCTGCTGGCCGGTAGTGCCAGAAGACCGTCCCGCTCCCTGTGGTTCAAGTAGAATGCTTCGTTGTTAACGCAGCACCCCACGTTGGTCCCGATACAGACCCCCACCCGTTTCTTTTTTAAAAATTCACGGTCAAGTCCGGCATTGTCGATTGCCTCCAGGGCTGCCGTCACTGCCAGCCGGCAGGTCCGGAATACATCTTTTTCCTGCCAGATCAGGGAATCAAATAAATCTTCCCGAATTTCAAAAACCGGGAAAGCGTCAGGATGTGAAGACGAAAAACAGACCGGCGGCCCCGGCCGGCGCTCCCCGCGATACAGGGACGCGATGCTGTCTTTCAGGGTCAGGCCTGCCGAGCAGATACACCCGATTCCGGCTATGGCGACTGGGGTTAAAGGATCCATGGTTATTGGCGGGCCTCGATAAATGCGGCCAGGGTATTGATGGTCTGCAGCGCCGGACGCCCCTCTTTCATATCCCTTATCTTCACACCGAAATGTTTTTCAACCTGAAATACGATTTCAACCGCATCAATGGAATCAAGACCGAATTTGTCTCCAAAAAGAAGGTCGTCGTCCTTAATTTGTTCCGGGGTGACGCCCTCCAGGTTCAACGTCTCAATAAAAATATGTTTGAGTTTTTCTTTAATGGCCATGGCGTTCTATTTTTTTACGAGAGTTAACAGCTCCTTATATATTTCGGTTTCCTTCAGGGCGCAGTCCCTGAGAATATCTGCCATGGCGCCGAATGAATCCGACTCCGTGGCCCGGTCTTTACAGTTGCGGGCGCCGATAACCGCAAAGCTGCGCCACAGGTCGCCGGCCCGGGTCATCCTGTCAGACAGGTCGAGCAATCTGTTTTCTTCTAAAATACCGGCGGATTCCTGCAGAAAGGCGGCATACATGAAGCGGAAGCCGGCCCCGCCGGTGCCGAGTTCTTCCTGCATGCGCACAAGCTGGCCGAGGTAAAGTGAGGCCTTGCGTTTACCCAGCTTCCGGGGCCACTTTTCCAGCTGGCCGGCCAGAAAGCGGATGCCCCGCACCCCGATGATGGGTCCCGGCACCTTCAGCATCCGATGACAGACCTCTTTGATGCCTTTATAAATCGGGCCGCGAAGGTCGATATCCTTGGGCACATGTGTCAGGTAATACATCGTGCCTTTGGGCGCCAATGCGCCCTGGGCAAAACGCGCCTTCACCAGATCCTGATGAGAGCATCGTTGTATCTCCGGAAAAACAGGATCGCTGATGAGATAGTCATCCCCCTCTTTGCCGTAAACCACCAGATTGTGCATATTAAAATGGAAACGGTAAGCCGAGGGGAAATAGGGCAGCCAGTATGCGCCGACTCGACAGCCCACGGGAATTCCGCTTTCAAGGCTCCGGTCCAGCGCCGCCATTGCCTTTTCGGAATTCCGGAATTTTTCGAAATGAATTTTCACCCCCAGTTTCCGGGTCAGGCGCTTCAGTATGCCGCCGACTTCACAGCGAAACGTTGTCAACGGAAGATGATTGATCCTGATAAACGGAAGGTATCCGAAAAAGAGTCCGGCGCCGACGCCAAAGACCATGGCTTCGCTGATATCCACCCCGTAATGAAACAGCAGGTTTGAAGAAACGCCGCTTTCACAATGGGCCGACAGCCTGTGTTTGAAATCTATCTGCATGGATGTAAAACTTTCTTAAAACAATGCGTTGCGTTGGAAGGAACTTTCATAAGCTGTTCCACCGTAATACCGAAAACCTCGGCATATCGCCTGAACATGTCGGGTTTTAAACCCTTGAACACATCCGGTTTCAGATGGCGCTTGACCCGCCAGCGGTTCATGCGGACATATTTGGCAAGGAGGCTGATATTCATCTGGTTTATGGCCATGTGAAACGCCAGGGGGCTCTGCCGGCCGGCATGGATTTTCTCCAACGCATCCGCCACCTGGGCATGAATGACCTCCCAGGCCTGATCGTTGGCGACATTTTTCGGTTCCCATCCGACACTTTCGGCCAAAACGTAGTTGCCGCCTTCATCCACCGCGTAGCAGACTTCATGCAGGTCTTCGGGCATGATGCCGCGTTCCTGGGGAACCTCATTGACTTTCATATATGTGCTCCATTTTTTTTCATACCAAAGGTTTGTTTTCATATTATATTGTTACAAGAAAGGCAACATCTGATATAGAATATCCAAAGTTATGCACTGTAAATTATGCCAACCGGAGGAGGGAACCCCATGACAAAATCCATCATGATAACGGGCGCCTCGTCGGGGATTGGACGCTCACTGGCGCATGAAATGGCCGGTCGCGGCTATGCCCTGGCGCTTGCCGCAAGACGCCTGGAAGAATTGCAAACGGTCCGGACGGACATCGAACGCGTCCATCCCGCGGTTCAGGTCAGCGTCCGCCGGCTCGATGTGACCGAATACGATACCATCTCCCCTGCCCTCCAGGGGTTTGCTGAGGACCTGGGGGGACTGGACATCGTTTTTGCCAATGCCGGCATCGGTCTGGGGGAAAAAATCGGCACCGGGGAGTTCAGCAGCGCCCGGCGCACCATCGAGACAAACCTCATCGGCGCCATGGCAACGGTTGATGCTGCGGTTGCCTATTTCCTGCAACGGGGAAGCGGTCACATTGTCGGCACCAGTTCGGTGGCAGCGTTTCGCGGCACACCACGGGGATCGTCCTATTGCGCCTCAAAAGCCGGATTTGCCTGTTATCTTGAAGCCCTGCGGGCCGAAGCGTACCGAAAAAACATAGCCGTCACCGTCTTTTACCCCGGCTACATCGACACCCCCCTGAACCGGATGCTGCGCAGCCGGCCCTTTCTGATTTCGACTGAGAAAGCGGCCTTGCTGATGGCAAACTTGATCGAACGCAAGGTTCGGTCGTCCACGGTTCCGGCCATGCCCTGGTGCATCATCGCGCGCCTGCTGAAGATATTGCCGACCCGAATCATTGCAGGTCTTTAGCAGGCTTTGGGAAAAAAATCATTGTACTGACGATGAACCTGTTATATTATTTTTTCAGTTTTTTCCTGAATCTCGCTCAAAATAGAGGCGATCCCGTTCAAACGGGGTTAACCAGTCAAAGGAAAATTATAGATGAATATTCCTAAAACATCCGTAATAGTGGTTCTGTTCCTTCTGCTGTCCGGATTCCTCCCTAACGGCCATGGGGATGTCCGGGCCGAATCCGATCCGGTTCTGTCAAAGGGGCAAACCCTGTATGTCCCGATCTATTCTCACATTTACAGCGGCAACCGGGAGCAGCCGTTTTATCTGGCGGTAACCGTGAGCATCCGAAACATAGACCCCGTTTATCCCATTGATATCCTGCTGGCGGACTATAACGATTCCGGCGGCAAGCTTATCAAACAATATATTGAAGGCCCGCTGCAACTCAACGCCCTGTCCACAACCCGTTTTATTATCAAGGAAGCCGATAAGATCGGCGGTTCGGGCGCCAACTTTATCATCAAGTGGTCGTCTGCCCGGATGGTCAACCCGCCGATCATCGAATCGGTGATGATCGGCACATACGGCCAGCAGGGTATTTCGTTTACATCACGGAGCAAAGTCATTAAAGAGCATACCGAGTAAAATACCCTATCGCTTGCGTCACTGTTATGAACGCCCCAGCGGTTTTGCACTGAAATGGGACGGTTTGTTGACAACAGCGACCACATTCAAATCATACGGATGCCATGTATTTTAAAAGAATGAAAATTTTCTGGATAGGGGCAGCCCTTTCCGGAATTCTATTTTTAACCCTTTTTTCCCAGCGAATCGGCTTTTTTGATGAACGTCCGGCAGACCAGTTCAGCATTGCCATATCTTCAGATGCATCCGTGCCGGAAAAAGATACCTGGAAAAATATTTTTCAAAATGGTGAAAAAATCGGCGTATCCCACTCAACCCTGTCGAAGATGCCCACCGGCTATCAATTGCAGGAAACCCTGTATCTGCGCATCAATACCATGGGCATGGTCCAGGACATCAACCTCAACACCACCGGAAGGCTCCACCCTGATTTCAGCCTGGCGGCTTTTGATTTTAAAATAAGCTCGGGGCGGTTTCAGTTTACCGCCAAGGGGTCGGTCTCGGACAACGCCCTCACGATTATCTCGCAAAGTTCCGGCTCACCCCGGAAAGACACGCTCCAGTTGGATCAGAAACTTTATCTAACCACCGGCATTATCGATGCGGTCATGGCTTCCGAATTTGACGATTCCCAGGTGCTGACGCTGTTCGTGTTTGATCCGGCCACCATGAGCCGGCAGCCGGTGGACATCCGGGTGCTGGGCCGGGAAGATATCCGCATCATGGGGCAGCTCCTGAAAGCCCGGAAAGTGTCCCTGTCTTTTAAAGGCGCCACCCAGCTGGCCTGGATCGGAGAATCCGGCGAAATATTAAAGGAACAGGGACTTCTGGGAATCAGTCTTGAAAAAACCACCCGAACGGATGCCCTGTTCGGGCTTCCGGTAGTATCCAGCCAGGACCTTACCCAAGTGGCTTCGGTTCCCGCGAATATCCGAATCGAAAATGCCGAACAGCTTGACAGGCTCCGGTTAAAAATCGACGGGATTCAATCAAGTGAAGTCTTTCTGGACGGCGGCAGACAGACATTCCGGCAGAATACCCTGACCATCGTCCGGGAATCCCTCAACGGGCTTCCGTCCGACCGTGCTGAAAAAAGCGGGAATGACGCCATGGCCGAATTTCTCAAACCATCCCTTTTTATCCAGTCGGATGACCCCATAATCAGAAAACTGGCAGATTCCGTCGTGTCGGCGGATGATACCGCCGTAGTCAAAGCCAAAAAACTGATGGACTGGGTGTATCAAAATATTGAAAAGCGCCCGGTCCTGTCGCTGCCGGATGCACTTTCAACCCTGGAAAACCGTGTGGGGGATTGCAACGAACATGCCATGCTGCTGTCGGCTCTTGCCAGGGCGGCCGGTATTCCCGTTAAAGTCGAAGCCGGGCTGGTCTACTTAAACGGGCGATTTTACTACCATGCCTGGAATAATCTATACTTTGGTGAGTGGATTACGGCGGACGCCTTATTTGGCCAGATGCCGGCCGACGTAACCCACATTCGCTTCTCCAGTGGTGCACACTCCCTGCAGCTCGATATTATGGGAATCATCGGCAAAGTGAAATTGGAGATCCTGCCGTTTTGAAAATATGAATTATCTCCGTATTAGCTGCCAATCTGGAACTCGAAAAGGTTGAAAGAATGCTGAAAGTCATTAAAAAAATAAACCCTTGAACGCTTGAACCTTGAACCTTTGAACCTTGAACCTTTGGATCATATGATTGAACTTCAAAATACAACAAAGCACTATGGCAAAACCCTTGCGGTGAACACGTTAAGTCTGACCGTTCCCGCCGGTCAGATCTTTGGCTTCATCGGACCCAACGGCGCCGGCAAAACCACCACCATTAAAATGATGGGCGGATTGCTGGCCCCGACTTCCGGCAGCGTGAATATTTGCGGAACCAACATGGCGACCCATCCGGAACAGGCCAAAACCAAAATAGGCTTTATCCCCGATCGGCCGTATCTCTATGAAAAAATTACCGCCATGGAATTTTTAAGGTTTACGGCAGCGCTGTACGGCGTTGATGGTTCCGGTTTTGTGGATAGAGCCCAAGAAAAATTGCACCTGTTTTCACTCCTGGACTGGGCCAACGAATTGATCGGATCTTTTTCTCACGGAATGAAACAGCGTCTGATCATGGCAGCCGCCCTGCTGCATAACCCGGAAGTCATCATCGTTGACGAGCCCATGGTGGGGCTCGATCCGGTCGCCATCAAGATGGTGAAAAGCCTGTTTAAACGCCTGGCCGCTGAAGGCGCCGCCATTTTCATGTCCACCCACACGTTGCAGGTGGCTGAAGACGTCTGTGATCGCATCGGCGTTATTCACAAGGGCGCCCTGCTGGCAATCGGTACCACCGACGAGTTGAGACAAAATACCCACCTCCAGGGCGCAGCCCTGGAGGATGTGTTCATCAAGCTGACAACCGAAAATTAACGGCTGAATTTTGCACAACATATGAAAGATATCATTACACTTTTAAAACCAAGAATCTGGTCCTTTAAGAACCCGATCAAGCTCAAAACCGATAAGGGGCAGCTGATCAAGATTTTAATTTTCGGGGTGCTGGGCGCCTTTTTTTGGGGTGGTATTTTTATTCTGTCATACCGTATCCTGCGCTATTTCAAGGGTGTTGAAGGGTTCGGCGACCTGCTGGCCTACAAGCTCCTCTCTATGATCCTGGTCACTTTCTTTTCATTGCTGATTTTCAGCAGTATTCTGACCTTTCTTTCCAAGCTATACCTGAGCCGGGATCTTGCCCTGGTTCATTCCATGCCGGTTTCGAGCTATAAAATTTTCCTGGCCCGCTGGATCGAAAGCACCATCGACAGTTCCTGGATGGTCATTGTCTATACCTTGCCGGTCTTTCTTGCATACGGCATTGTCTTTCAGGTAACGCCATTTTATTTTTTAATTTTTGCCTTGACGATTGTCGCCCTCAGCCTGATCGCATCCGTCATCAGTTCTTTTCTGGTGATGCTGGCGGTAATGCTGGTGCCCGCCAGCCGCATTCGATCCATTTTCGTCTTTCTGGGCATCGCCCTGTTTCTGATTCTGTTCCTGGCATTCCGCCTGCTGCGCCCCGAGCGTCTGGTGGATCCGGAAGCGTTTGCTTCGGTGCTGGTCTATCTCAATACGCTGCGTACGCCCGCATCCCCGTTTCTTCCCAGCACCTGGGCCTACGACAGCATCCGTGCGGCCCTCACTGGAGAGACGATGACGGCGCTGTTCCATACCACGCTGTCCTGGAGCGGCGCCCTTGTTCTGATTTTTTTGAATGTTATTATGGCGGATGCGGTCTATTTTAAAGGGCTTTCAAAAACCCAGACGGCAGCCATGCGTTTTTTTAAGTTCAACGGCTCCAGAGGCCGCTTCCTTGCCTTTTTGCCGGACCCGATCCACGCCCTGACGGTAAAAGAAGTCAAAACCTTTTTGCGGGACCAAACGCAATGGTCCCAGCTTTTTCTGATCGCGGCCCTCGTGATCATCTATATTTATAACTTCAAGGTGCTGCCGCTGGAAAAATCTCCCATTCAGACCGTTTATCTGCAGAATCTGTTATCATTTTTAAATATGGGCCTGGCTTCGTTTGTGCTGATCGCCATTGCCGCCCGCTTCGCTTATCCGGCTGTCAGCACCGAGGGGGAGGCATTCTGGCTGATTAAGTCTGCGCCGGTGACCCTGAAAGCCTTTTTATGGATAAAGTTTACCATATATTTTGTTCCCTTGCTTTTTCTGTCAGAAATCATTACAGTTGCCACGAATATACTTCTGAACGTAACGCCGTTTATGATGGCGCTTTCAACCATAACCATGTTTTTTATCGTCCCGGGGGTCGTTTCCATGGGGATCGGACTGGGTGCGGCTTATGCAGATTTCAATTCCGAAAATCCGACCCAAACCGTTACCAGTTTCGGCGGCTTTCTTTTTATGGCCCTGTCCGCCGGATTCATCAGCACGGTAATCGTGCTGGAGGCGAGTCCGGTCTACAGCCTTTTTATGGCGGACTTGCGTAAACAGGCTTTGACCCCGTTTGAATGGTTTTGGATCGTCGGTTCCTTTGTATTGGTACTCATCATCTGTGTTCTGGCTACGGTGCTGCCCATGAAATTCGGAGAAAAACGGCTTTCGAATCTGCCGCTTTAACGGATGCAAATTCGACGGCTCCTGTTTCGGTTCAGAAAAACAATAAGCCGAAATAATCCGGCAGGTAAACGAAACCCAAAAACGCGGAGAAAACCATGTCAAATGATTCTTTCACGGATTCCCAGGATGGACGCCGTTCCGAACCCCGATCGTATACCGATCAGTACCATTGCGTTGAGTTTCAAATATACAGCATCGGGTCCTTTTATCAGTTTAAAATCTGGGATATTTCCAATAAGGGGATGTGCATCCTGGTAAAAGAAAACTCCGCCGTCATGAATCACATCAAAGTTGATGATGTGATTGAAATGAAATATTATCCGAAGGAAACATCCGCTTCCATTGAAAACATCAAAACCCAAATCCGGCACATCACCAAAAGCGAGCAGGGCCGCTTTAAGGGCCATTATCTGGTCGGACTCTCCGTTTTAGATAAATACCCCATCGAAAAGTCTGTATAAGCATTCATCCGGCCATAAACCTTTTCGGACAGCTTTTGCATGCAGGGTCCGGTGCGCCGCTCGCCAGGGCTTTGCGAAAAGCCAGAAAACGCTCATCAGCCCAGATTTCCAGCACCTCACGCTCGTTGACATTGCCGAAGATCCGGCGTCCGGGGTCTTCCATACGCACCGGCAGATTCAGGTAGACGCAGGGAGATACGGCTCCGTCGGCAGCAATATAAAAGCAGCGGGAGACGTTTTCCCGACATTCGTTTCCGGGTGCGTCGGGACTTGGCAGCGACCAGTGAAAGTCTACTTCCAAAGCCCTGGCTTTAGCTTCGGCTTCTTTGAGCCATCCGGTTGCTTGGGCCAGTTTTTCGGCTTCGTGGGGGCCAAAGGCCTCCTTTTCAAAACCTGAAGCCGGAATGTAGTCGAGGGTGCTGACGACGGCCGCGTGGACCCCCAGCTCTTTTGCCAAGGCCGGAAGAGTCCGAACCGATTCCATCGTGGATGCGAGCATCAAATAGGCAAAGTGGACTTCCAGGTGGACTCCGCCGCGAGCACGCCGGATATTCTGTAATGTGGCGATGGATCGGCATACTTTTTCGAAATCGGCGCCGCGGCGCACTTCGTTGGTGGCGGCATCGGTGCCGGCAAGAGAAAAGGCGATGATGTCGATGCCGCTGTCGACGATTTTTCTCGCCAGTTCCTCGTTCAGATGAAGGCCGCAGGTTGTTGTGGATACACGGCAGCCGGCTTTTCTCGCAATCGCGGTCATCTTGAAAAAGGCCGGATTCATCAGCGGTTCGCCCCAGCCCTGCAGGTGCACCCGGGCGCTTGCCCGCATGGCCGGCCACAGCCGGCCGAATGTCTCCAGGCTCATGTCCCGCGGCTGCCACACATCCTTTAAGGTCGTATGCGGGCAGTAGTTGCAGCGGGCCGGGCAGCGGGACGTGACTTCCACCTGAAGGCAGGCAAAGGTTCGGGGCGCCCCCAGAAAAGCCTCCCGGAGGCTTTCCCAAAAACCCGGTGCTTTGAACTTTTCACTGGAATCAGGATTCATTTCATCTGTGTCTCCGGATGCGGAATCCTGTATCGGACAGCATGCCGCGCAGGTTGATCATATGGGCGGAGCCGACAAAAACCACGGCAGCGCCTGTTTCGATAAAAGGTTTCATCCGGTTCAGGAAAAGATGGTTCCGGCGCCGGATCACCGTTTCGGTACGCGTCGGAAACTCGACGCTCGTACCGTAAAGCCCGTCCAGATCTCCCTTGAGATAGGCGCGCACGAACCGTCGGGTGTAGCGTCCCCAGCGGCGGCAACTTCGAAGAAAATGGGTGATACGGGGAATCGGGATGCTCTCGAGGGTTTCCACCTGATCGGGAATACTCTCCATGTAGTGGATGGGCTTGCCCATCTCTCGGGCGATCTGCCAGGCCTCCAGATCGACGGATCCGGTCCAGCCCTGACGGGCCAGATAGCCGGTCCACAGCGAAAAAAAAGCCATCCAGTGGCGGGTTTCGGCAAGGATGTGACGTACATCCGGCGGATTGTCCCACTGGCTGTTCAGCAATTTGGCCCAAAACCCGCGGGGCCCGCATACGACCCGTTCAAGGCGACGAATCTCCTCCTCGTTCAGATGATCGATGACACGCGGGGAATCCGGCCCCGGGTTTCGCCCGATCTTTGCAACACTGTCAAGACTTGGCTGATCGAGGGGCCCTTCAAACAGGATATGATCCGCCTTTTCGAAGAGCCGGTAAAACGAGGACTCGAAGCTGTAGCAGAAAAAGTGCGCGGTTCCGCCGATCCATGAGCGCCGGCCGTCCTTCTCTATTTCCCAGATCATCCGGAAAGGGCGCTGCCGGGGACGGCTGTCTATGAATTCCTGCTTGCTCATGGGCTCTGCGGACAGGACGGTCATTGAACGGATAAGCTGACTGACATCGCCGCCGATGCTTTTTTGTTCACTCCATTCGGCCGATTCGTAGACCGGACCCGGTTTTCCGCCCCATTTGGTCTTGAACCGCCTGATGCCGTCATTGACTCCCAGTCCCAGATGCAGGAATTCCTTGCCCGAGTCTTTCGCGGCGACGATCATTTCCCGAAACAGCAGATCCGAGGCGTACGGTGTGTAATGCACGCGGGAGTGGGCGCCCAGCAGGTAGGTCGTGAAACGGACCGGGGCCTCGTCGATCAACAGACAGGCGGCCAGATTGCCTTCCGGGTCCCAGGCATTCAGCAGCCGCAGTCCGTCCACCTTTGCAAGGACATCTTCCGTGCGGGCGAACAGTTCCTGCACATTGGCGGGCAACGGTTTTCGAGCGGTAAATTCGGCCCAAAGGCGCCGGTGGGCCGGGCCGAATTGAGTACTCCGCTCCACCGTCAACGTGGCGGACGCTCGCTCGG
Source organism: Desulfobacterales bacterium (assembly GCA_029211065.1). Lineage (NCBI taxonomy): Bacteria > Pseudomonadati > Thermodesulfobacteriota > Desulfobacteria > Desulfobacterales > Desulfobacterales bacterium. The sequence goes on along the minus strand of JARGFK010000076.1, from coordinate 4,449 downwards.
CAAGGCGTTCCAGCCGGGGTGGTGTGCCGGAATCGGCGGGCAGGATATAGTAGCAGTCCCGGTTCCGGCTGTGGGGTTTCAGTCGGTCCGGGAGGGCCGGGCAGACGGCCCAGCATTTTCGTGCGCCGGTGCGGCTCACGGCGGCCTGCACCGCTTGGTCGAATTCCTCCGGCATGTAATCGTTTCCCAGCGGATAGCCTATGGCGAGCAGCCAGTCTTGTGCGGCAATGAACAGATAGCGCCCAATCACGAAAAGTTCGCCTCCGGACATGGCCCGCATAAATGCCGCGGAATGCTCCGGAACACGGGCTTTCATAAGAATATTGTTGATTTCACTCTGGTCCAGCATAATACTCCGTTTAGATGGTCGACGATTTTACCTTAAAATCCACATGATATGTCGCCTTTTGTCCACCATATCCAAACGAAAGGCCGAAAAAACCTGCAGCAACTCTGTTGCAATTGTCGCCATCTTTCTGTATTCTGGATATGAATAAACCGGGAGGCTAAATGTGACTTTTTCTTTAAAAGAAAAATATGATTTAATTCATGCCCACGAAGAGCAGTTTTCCTACAGGCTGGCGATGGATGTGGTAAAAAAACCCGAAACATCAGTATGGATGATTTTTATTCCGATTCTGTTGGTACATCATTTTTATAAAATCAAACAGTATAAACTCAGCGTACGTTTTTTCGCCGAGAACATTTTGACAACCAGGAAGAAAGCGCTGGACAAGGCTTATAAAGAAGCCGTCGCTGGAGGAAAAATCCTCTACGATGTCCGGGATTATTTCCCTGAACTGGATATTTCGGAGCAGGACAGAGTTCTGGCGGAAAAACAGGTTTGTGTGATTCAGGTGATGGCAACGCACTACCTGGCGTTGTTGAAAAAGTCAGGGGAAACATTTGAGAAAATTTTTGCCGGTGTCTATAGTAATCGCAGTAAGTACTTGCAATACTTAAACATTATTGAAAAGGCGGAGCGTGAACTAAACGAATATATTAAAAATTATATACACACCTCAGAAGAATCAATACAAGTGATCAAACAGATTGAAGCAAGTAGTAAAAAACTGCGCAAAGAAGAGCTGAACCATTTATCAAAATAAATCAGCCTTTAACAGAGATTTATTGATCAATATTCTTGTGGGTTTCCCTCAATTCTCGTTCACGAACTTTAGCGAATGCGTTTTGCTTATTTTGAATGAAAGCGGATATGGTATCCGTTTTTCCCTGAACGAGCAAAAGGCTCCGGTCAATTTTCCTTTCCAGATCCGTCAGCCGGGAAAGAAAATCCCGGTACTCGCTGGAAGGGTAAGCGTTTTGGAGCAAGGTTTGATAATTTTTTCCCGATGCTTTCAGCAGCCGGTGATAGTGGCTCCGGAGCAGCTCCATCCACTCGCTCAAGTATTCGTAAATCTCTCCTGACTTTACTGTCTGCATATGGAGCCAGTAATCCCTGAGTCGTGCCTGCATCTGCCGGCCGCTTGCAGCCGGATCCCCTGGTTCCACATCCCAGCGGGCCGCGGACAGGGCTATTTGCTTCAGGTACAGATGAGTGGCCGAAAACGCCCGCACATCCCGCTTACGGGCCATATGTTCGAACAAAAACCTGAACGGGATAAGCATATGCCACCAGGGGGGCTGGGTATGTGCCCGCATTATGTAAACCACCCGCTTGACAAACTGTTTTTCCCGCTCCAGCACCAGGGAATATTTCTTATCCAGGCTCTTGTCCATTCGCTTTTCCGCAGCGGTCGGTATCATACGGGCCTGCCGCAATCATCGAAAAGCCCCCCCTAAAACCGTACCTTGCTCATCCTTCAGAGGTGTCGCGCCCGAGCGTTTCCCGTATAAAATCCATTGCTTCGAAAACCTCCTCCACATCATCGTAATACCAGGCGCCCACACTGATACCGCTTTCACGCAAAGTGGTTATGGCGGATCCGACCAACGGCAGACGTTCCAGGCTAGAACCCAGATACGCGCATGCGCCGATTACCATCGCAACCAGAAACAACTTCAGCCATCGCATTAAAAGGGAGACCGGGGGCGGTCTCCCGCCCCCGGTTGGTTTTGGATTGGTCAATGCAGCTGCACTCCGATAGGGTATCACACCCCGAGCATCAATTTTTCGGTGATGTCCCTGAAGATGACCATAAACATGAGCCATGCCATGAGGAAAGTCAGTATCAGATTGAATGTCTGTCCGAAAACATACAGGATGACAGGTTTTCCACCCCGGAGGGGTTCCTTCAATTCCTGAAAATTGATGCTGAGCCCGATGCTAACGAAGGCAAGGCCGAAAAACCAGCCGCGGTACCGGTTAGCGAGGGAGAGAACGCCCTCACTGACCATGGCGTTACCCCAGTCCATGGATACCGCCGCCTGCATGATGGAAAAGACGATGGAAGCGCCGATGAAACCCAGGATAAATTTGGGGAAACGGTACCAGATTTCATACATCGCACCGCTGAAAGACAGTTTCACCGGAGATTCCCCGGGTTTTCTTTCCCGCTCCGGTTCAATTTTCAGGGCCCAGTATGCGGCAACGCCGAAGGCGATGACACCGATCATGATATTCTGGATCATTTTGATCGTGGCCGCCACAACCATTGCCTCATAACCGATCAGTTCCCCGGCGGCCACGACCGAGCCGGTGTTGTCCACCGTCCCTCCCAGCCATGCTCCTGCCAGGACCGGATGCATGCCCACCATGTTGGCGATGGCAGGCAGTGCGAAGATCATGATGGCGACAAAGATCATGGACATGCCGATTGCAAGTGTCAGTTCCTCCCTCTTGGCACGGCAGGCCGACGCGGTGGCGATGGCCGCGGAAACCCCGGATACGCACATGTCCGCAGAGACGGTGATGTTCAGCTCTTTGGAAGGAACCTTGATGATGTTCTGTCCAAACCAGTAAGTCACCAGCAGAACGATCGGTGTAACCACCCAGGTGACAAAAAGGCCCGGGATGCCGATCATTGCGATCTGCCCGAAAAGAATACGTGCCCCCAGCAGAACCAGACCGGTTTTGATGAAAAACTCGGTCTGCCCGGCGGTTCTTATGCTCTTGGTCACCCCGGTGATATTAGCAATTATCAGGCCCAAAAAGATCGCAAAGAGCACATAGGATATGCCCAAGGCTTTAAATGTGGCTTGGTTTCCCAGCATATAGGAGACAATCGAGAGCAAATAGATAACCGGGAAGCCGATAAAGTATTCGCGCAGGTTGAAACCGATAAACTTGCCCCCGATAGCGAAAAACAACATCATCACTATACCCAGAACAATCAGGGAAGGAATCAAGTTGTAGGGTTTGGTGTTGGCGGCCGCCTTGGCTTTGGAGTGGGCGGCTGATGCCTCTCTCCATTCCGCAAGGGCCGATCTGGCCTGCTCGTTGAGTTGAGGGTCTTTGAACTGGGCCTGCCGGGCTGCGTTTTCAGCCGCCTCCGCTTTGGTTTTGACCTCTGCCAGATTTTCTTTGGCTCTTTCGAAGCGATCGGCTGCAGCAGCTCTTTTTTCCGCCGCGGCCGATTCGCTCATATAAAAGGACCGAATCGGATTGGTCGACCATCCTTTGGGTCGATCGGTTATACTCCGCAGCGTTTTGGTTAAACCGTGGTTCCTGGCTCTGATACTCTTCAATTTTTTTTCAGCTTCCGTGTAGGCCATTGTTCTGAAGCCGGCCTGTTCCATTTCCTGATCCATGATCGCCCGGTACTTGGGAAGTTCTTCCACCGGCGGCTTCCAGATAAAGGTGAAGACGGTGACGACTATGAAAAAAAATGCCGCCAGCCAGATCGCCCACCAGTCCTCGGCCTTGCCCATCTGCGACACCATGCTCACGCGGGTGTCGGTGACAACCTCATTTTCAGCCATAACTTCCTCCTTTTGATTAAAGTCTTGCTTTTAGCTAATAACCGCTGATAATAGCATCTTTTTGGAAAAGAACGATACGAAAATTGATGCTTATTAATGAGACTTATTTAGACCGCAACACCTGAAAATCCATGGGTCGAAACAAAACGGGCTGTTGCTCAAAGCCTTCTATGAACATCCAAACAATCGTGCCAAATTCGGATGCGATCAGCCTATTAATGTTTGAAAACAGTTTTCAGCAGGACTCAAAAGTTAAAAACGGTCTTGACAACTTTGCCGATGCTTGAATCAATAAAAAAAATTTGTTAAAGAGAGCTTTTTAGCTTAATAACACAGAGAGGCAAAATTGTCAACGGCATTTTTCACCCCTAAATCCACCGCCTAATATTGAGCGCGGACGTTTTTGGGATTAGCGGAGTTTTTTTAACAAAAATTACGCGCCGGACCAGTCTGTTTTTTTCTGATCGTCACCAAACTCACTCGAAAGCCGATTTTTAGGCGCACTTCACCCACAAAACCCGCTTGGCCATATATTCGCTCTTGTCTCCGATTATCCCGCCGGCAGCG
>JARGFK010000075.1 GCA_029211065.1 Desulfobacterales bacterium | reverse complement strand
CATCATCCAATAGTGTCCCAGCTTGGGCTCCCGCAACGGAGCTTGATACGCAGAGTGAAAGATTTCTTTAAAATTGACCAGATCGAAAAATTTGATTAACACCAAAAGCCCGCCAAATGGGCTCAGCTGCTCCGTGCAGGTTTCATATCCGGTCGATGCGTTGATTTTTCTGGCATCCGCACGATGCTTACTAAATCCTTTACTGTTGCGGCTTTTCTTGTTATGCTTTTTTCGTCGTTTTACCATCTGGGTACCTCCTTATGATATTTTTTTGGCTGCTAAACCCTTACCATAAAAGGCGCCCAGATGGTTTATTTGCTTTTCAAAGAACACTACGTGCAAGATTCAGGTGGCAATTCTTTCATAAGAACCTGCGTATTTATCATCTGTTTGAAGAAGCTGTTGAAAATCCTCTTGTTGAAGTTTTAGGCCGTCATCAAGTCTATCGAACCTTTTAACGACATAGGCCAAGCTGTCATCTGCCAGGGGCAGCAGGCCATGAGGCGGCACCTCAACCCCATAGGCAGATGCGATATTCATACATAGATTCTCATTTTCAGACAAAGGCCTTTTTCTTTCTTTTCTCCATTTAATCCTCACCAATTTCAGGATGCCAATCAACGGGGCCAAGTGTTTTGCCGAATAACTGCAGAACCTGATTTACCTTGTCCATTCTCAAGGTTGCCTTACCCTGTTCCAAATCTCTTACAAACCTCAGCCCAACCCCGGCCTTGCGGGCAAGCTGGGTTTGGGTCAATCCGTTAATTTTACGTTGTTTTTTTACAAATTCTTTCAGATTCATAATGTTTTTTTATACCCTTTCGGGATGATTTGTGCCGGAAATTTTATTCATCGTGCTTTACTGGGCTATTTGCTCGAATGTAAAATAAAAATATACCTGATCAGGTATAAAGATAGACAATTGGATGGTTAATAGTACCTATCGGGTATAATGTCAATCAAAATTATTATTTTTATACCCGATAGGGTCAATTAATCGATGAATATAACTATACGAAGGGTGCGTCATGAACAAAATCATCCCGCCCGACAATTTAAGTCCATCGACGCATAAATTCGATGATGAATTTATTTGCTCAGGACTTAGTGCTGCCTCCGGTTATGAGCTCGGGCCGAATGGAGTTAGCAATTTTATTTATCGGGTGTGTAAATGCGCCACAGGAATTGCGCGTCGAAGCACTAAGCTATAACCAGGACGGCGCGCCGCTATACAAAATTGCCTGCTGCCTGCTGAAAGAAGAGATTCAAAATAGGCATAAAAAAAGCAGGGCCATTCTACCCGCCGGAGGCATGACCTGTTTCTAAATCATTCCGGTTCAGCTGATCCCTATTTCCAGTGAATCACCGGTGCTTTCCTCTCCGGCAACCGATGATACTTAAACTTGGGATACCCGATCATCATTGGGTAGAACCAGGCGTGTCCCTCGGGTAGACCCATGGATTCCACCAACTGGGGGGTGGCCTGCATGGCCCCACGGAGCAAGCCGGCCCAACAGGTGCCCACGTTCAGAGGCAGGGCGGCCAGCTCCAGATAAGCCAAGGCGATGCTCAAGTCCACCAAGCCGTTGGCGTTCTCTTTGGGAGCGGAGGGAACAATGAGAGTCTGGGCGGTGCGCAGGATGATGTCGTAGCCGGCGGTCCAGCGAGCCACCATTGGGCGGAAATAATCGGCCGCCGGAGAGTCGGGCTGGGCTTCGATGACCCGTTCCATCCAGTTGATGGTTTCCTGGGACAGCGGCTCCAACTTGTCCCGTCCTTCGATCACCGTCCATTGGAGGTTCTGGGCGTTGCTGGCCGTGGGAGCGTAGCGGGCCGTCTCGATCAACTGTTCCAGTGTTTCCCGGTCCAGAGCCTTGTCCTTGAACAATCGGATGGATCGTCGGGATCGGAGGAACTGCTTGGCCTGATCCCAAGATGGAACCAACTCTCTTTCTATCTCCGGGCAGTCTTCAATGCCCACCCCGGTCACGCTCAAAGCGCCGTGGGGGCAGACGGCCACGCAATGTCCGCAGACCATGCAATAGGCTTCATCAGCCTCTGCAATTTTAGGAAAACTCTTGCTATCTTCCTGGGTTATGATCCGCCTGGGGCACTCGGCCGCACAGATTCCATCATGTTTGCATTTGGTTTCATCAATCGTCAAAAAGGCCATACTTATCTCCGTATTTAATTTTTTAACCTAACGCTGAGTTGTTCTTACAATATCAGTGCCGTTCTGCTGTATTAGACTTGAAAAAAGGTACATTTTTAATTCGTTGAGTTCGGTTAAGACTACATCCAGTATCTTTGAGTTTTTAGGGTGGCCAGATTCTCAACCATGGGATAGTTAATCGTGAGTTTCTGTTTTTGCTTTATCCAACACTTGTCGTACCTTAAAGGCTATGTCATTTTTTGAAAACGGCTTTGAAATGAAACTAACACCGTCTTCAAGAACGCCACGGTGGGCAATTACTTTAGCCGTATAACCTGACATGAAAAGGGTTTTTAGATTAGGATAAAGAGTATGGAGTTGTTCGGACAGCTCGCGACCATTCATTTCGGGCATGACCACATCGGTGAACAGCAAGTGGATCTCGCCGGCATGTTCCTCCGCCAGGGTCACTGCCTCACCGGGGGTAGAGGCTGCCAGGACGTTATATCCCAAACCTGCAAGAAGCCTTTGGGCCAGCTTTAAAATGGATGTCTCATCTTCTACGATCATTACAGTTTCGCCGTGGCCGGATGGGAGTTCAGTCATCTCCTTAGCTTTTATTTTCAAATCTTTGCCTGCATACGGTGGCAGATAGATTTTAAATGTCGTGCCTTTTCCAGGTTCACTGTACACGTTGATAAAACCGTCATTTTGCTTGACGATGCCGAACACCGTGGACAGTCCCAGGCCAGTGCCTTCCCCTACGCCCTTGGTAGTAAAAAACGGATCGAAAACCTTGTCCAGGGCATCCTTTTCCATGCCGCAACCATCGTCACTGATGGCCAGCAAGATGAAATCGCCCGGATGAAAACCGGCATGATCTGAGCAGTATTCCGCGTCAAAGTGAACACAGTCGGTTTCGATGGTGACCTTGCCCACCCCGCCAATGGCGTCGCGTGCATTGACGCACAGGTTGGCCAGAATCTGGTCGAGCTGGGACGGGCCCATAAATACCGGCATCCGACCGGGGCCGGGCTGCCATGAAAGGTCGATGTCCTCACCGATGAGCCGATGCAGCATTTTGAGCATCTCTTCCACGGTTTCGTTTAATTCGAGCACCTTGGGTGCGATGGTCTGCTGCCGGGCGAATGCCAGCAGCTGGCGGGTGATATCCGTGGAACGGCGAGCGGCATTCATTACCTCATTCAAATCTTCCTGCAAAGAATCATCTGCGGCCGCTTTTTCCAGGGCGATCTCCGTAAATCCGATGATGACGCTGAGCATGTTGTTGTAGTCGTGAGCCACTCCGCCGGCCAGCCGCCCCACGGACTCCATTTTTTGGGCTTGGCGAAAAATTGTTCCTGCATTTTCACCTGATCAGTGATATCTCGAGCTGTGGACAGGGCTCCCTGTGCTCTTCCTGTTTTATCCTTCAGCACTTTACACCACCAAGCAAGCAGGCGTTTCTCTCCATCCTTCCGTCGCTGCCAGCTCTCCAGATGAACGACATCTTCTTCGCCTTTGAATATCGGCTTCACTGACTTATAGGTATCTTGTTCGCCCTCAAAGTAGCAACTGGCTTCTTTGCCGATTAGGTCATCTCCAAAAAAATCATAGCCGGATTGATTCGCCCAAGTATATATTTTATCATTGTCCACTTCCACGACAATGTCCGGAATTGCAGACAAAAGAGTCTCCTGATGTGAAGAAATATCCTTCAACTCCTCTTCTGCTCGTCTGCGTTTGGAAATGTCACGAGACACGATGAGGATTCCGATAGGCTTTTGGTCCTTGTCCCGGATGAATGATGCCTTGTTCTCAACCCAGATCGTGGAACCATCTTTTTTGTATTCTTCCAATTCCAAGATTAGGGTTCTGTCAGGATCAGCCGTTGCAGTTTCTTCCAGCCGGAGTTCCTCTTCAAAGGCGTCGGCAAGAAGCTGAAAGGAATCCGGTGTCATAATTTGGTCTATCGTTTGTTCAAGAGCCTCCTCAACAGTGAAACCTCGCAATCGTATGATTGACGGGCTGACATAGGTAAAGCGTAGATTCATATCCATCGTTGTGATAATGTCTGCCATGTTTTCAGCGATGATACGATATATTTTCTGGCTTTCTTCCAGAGACGCCTCTGCCCGCTTGCGGTCGGTAATGTCTTGAGCCGCTCCACGGAGACCAACAATCTCGCCTTTTGCATTAAGTAAGGTTTGGCCGTGTACCCACATCCATCCATGGCTTCCATCCTCCCGTACAGTTTCCAGCTCAAGCTCGAAGGGAATTCCCTTATCTATCGTGTTGTTCAGGGCAGCAGACAATCTGTCCCAACTCTCAGGAGTAAACAGCTTCTGATGTTCGGTGTAAGGCGGGGGAGGAAGTGCGTGGTCAAAACCATACATTTTATAGAGCTCTTCCGACCAAACGACCTGATTGCTTTTAATATCCAAACGCCAACTGCCCACATGGGCAATTCGCTGCGATTCCATTAAGTCTTCTCTGCTCTCATGGAGAGCCTTTTCAGCGATGTTGCGTTTTTGAGTTTGAACAAGCAGGCTTTTATTCAGCTTCATAACGGAATAATAACGCCAGGCCAATAATGCCAGACCGATAATAGAAATGGAAATTCCCATAATGACAGCCACCAGCTTGACGGTCCAAAATGGCGCTGGTTTTCCATACCACCTCGAATAAATCTCTTGGTATTTCGCTGAAGCCACCAGCACCTTCACTGCATCGTTCAATTTGTTGACCAGGTCTGAATGGTCACTTTGAACGGCTATCGCCCGTTTGATTTCAAGTAGCGGCTCACCCACCACCTTGATCCTGTCGCTGAGGCCGTACTGCTCCAAAATATTCATGAACGGAGGGTCGGGATAAACAATCCCATCTGATATTCCGGATACCACTGACATCAGCGCCTCATCAAAAGACTGATAAATTTTTAAATTCCCCCATCCCCTTTCTTCCATTAAAAACCGGCCCTTATTTGTTTCGACCACACTGATTGCTCGTCCGGTTAAATCCTTTTCGCTATTGATATCATTTGATGTTTTCCTGACGAAAAACGATATTTTTGTCGTTTCAACCGGTATCGTAAATTTAAAAAGATTTTCTCGCTCCTCAATGATACCCATATTTGGAATCACATCGATTTTCTTTTCACGCAACGCCTGATTTAACACCGGCCATTCTTTAAAAACTTCATAGCTGATATCCAAGCCGCTCAACCGTGCTGTTTCTCTTATGACATCAACGGCAAATCCTGTCGGCTCCTTGGTTTTTGGATCTGTCATGTATTGTGGCGGCCAGTTTTCCAATACCCCGACAATAATCCGCTGATTTTGAGCCATCGTCATGTTGGCGAATACAATTTGTGCGAGAAAGAAAAACAGAACGAATTTATAACAGCGGGTGGTGTTTTTGTTGTCAGGATTTAAATGGCTCATCATAAAAATCTCCGTAAACATTGAGTCACATTCCTTCCAGAGTAAAATTGAAAACAGCCGTTACATTTACACTTGGATATCAGGATAACCAGCACGGGAATCATTCTTCTGCCTCCTTCACAGGCGGGGGGCCGCCGAGCATGCGGATTTTAATTTCCCATTGTTGTTTGCCGGTAAGCTTTTGCAGGTCTTTATTTCTCTTTTTCATGCTATCCTCTTCCCTTATCTTGCAGCGGTGCAAGAGGGCGTATGTCGAATGGATGGGTAATTCGGTAAGGGGTTGCGCTTTGAACCAGTAAGTTATAGCCGTCATGCCCACGTGGATATTTCTGGCCCCTCGCTGACTCCTTACAACAATACTTGCATTATTGTGAATTATAGACAGTTTCAAGTATACCAAATATATTCTTCAGTATTCAAGGCATTTAAAAAGTGCACCATGCTTGCCACAGTGCTCTCAAATAATAGCATTGCCTCCCCGGGGAATTCAACAATAAGTGTTCATTTTAATAGAATGGGACGGAATACAGGAGTTGGTGGTACTCTATAAAAATTGGTGCAGATTCTTTCCTGGTCCCAATTTTATGAATACTGAATTTCTAAGGCATCGAACAAGCGCGGATGACGCTTCGCCCACGTTTGCGTTATAATCTTCCATTTTTCAAAATCGCCAGCAGCAGTCAGACGCTCATGAGGGCGGCGGCTAAAAAACCGATGATGCCGATAAAGGAGATGCCGTAAATGAAGGGGGGCATTTTGGAGATGACAATCAGGGCGGCAATAATGATGGAAGAGATGAGCTATCTTTTGTTGAGCGCATCCAATTGTTCGGCTTCCTTCAGTTTATCAACATCGATCTTGTCTTGTGGTCTTCCGCTCGATTCCTTTGCCCGTATCAGATCAGCTCTTGAAATAAACGCAATCTCATGCTCATCCAGTTCAACGAACTCCCGGTTTTCCCATGCCTTCTCAAATTTGACCCCCGGTATCGACATCATAATATCAACCCGCAAAGGCGCTCTTCCCATCTGATAGAAATAATTCTGCTGGGTAAAGTCATCTGGGGTAAGATCTGCCAGCGGCGCCCCAAACTCTTTTAAGGCCGCATACACTGAGCTTGCATTCTCCGGATCAGTCGCTATCCACAAATCAAGATCTTTCGTAAATCGTGGCTCGCTGTATTTCATAACTGCATAGCCGCCTACAATAAGATAGCGAACCTTATGCTTTTCGAAAAGATTCAACAGTTCTCTGAAGTCGGAATTCGTCAGCATTTTCACCTCGAATCAAAAAATAGTCATGCAGCATTTCCGTTACCGCCTCGAAAATGGCACGATCACCTTGGGATTGCCAGAAGCGAATATCGAATGAACGCCCGCCATCTGCGATACGCTGATATTTTTCCTCAATTGTTCTCATTTCCTCTCCTTCCGACAATGATTCAAATTTTATAATCTTCCCTTTTTCAAAATCGCCACCAGCAGCCAGATGCCCATGAGGGCGGCGGCTAAAAAACCGATGATGCCGATAAAGGAGATGCCGTAAATAAAGGGAGGCGTTTTGGAAATGACGATCAGGGCCGACCCCACAATCAGGGCGGCAATGATGATGGAAAAGGAAATCCGGTTGCTGATCTGGTCGTGGGTTGCCATCATATCGCGCATGCCCTCGTGCTCCATTTTAATCGTGAGCTTCTGCTGCTTGATCAACCGGGTAATTTCAAGGACATCCCGGGGAAACTGCTGGGCAAACTGAAACAGCTCCGCCGTGATTCGAATCAAATCGTTTGCGATGCGGTCCGGATAAAACCGCGCCATCTTGACCTTTTGTATAAAGGGGGTCGCCCGGGCGATCATATCAAAATCCGGGTCCAGCATCAGGGCCACCCCTTCCACCGTGCTGATTGCTTTCATCATCAGGAAGATATCCGGCGGAATCCGGAGCCGATGGGTGGAAACCATTTCGAAGAGATGCTGAATCAGCTTGCCGACCCGAATTTCCTTCAGCGGTTTGTATAAATGCTTTCCCATGAACTCGGCGACTTCTTTTTCCAGCAGGCGAAGGTCCGGTTCAGCATCCCAGGTGGTCAGCTTCAGCAGGACCTGGGCTGACCGATACGCATCCTGCCGGACCACGCTGTCGATCAGCTCCACAAAGTCTTCCCGGGTCGTGCGGTCAACGGATCCCGCCATGCCGAAGTCCAGCAGACAGATGACATTGTAGGGAAGCACAAAAATATTCCCCGGGTGCGGGTCGGCATGAAAAAATCCGTGATCAAATACCTGCTTGAGGATGAGGTCCGCTCCCCGCTCGGTGATGGCCTTTCGATCGAGCCCCGCGGCGTCGAGCTGATCGACGTCGGAAACCTTGATGCCGTCCACCAGTTCCATGGTCAAGACCCGGGTGGTCGTCAGCCCGTGGAATACTTTGGGGATATAAAGCGTGGGGTCGCCTAAAAAGTTGCGGGCAAATCGCTCCAGGTTCGCAGCTTCAATGGTATAGTCGGTCTCCTTTTCAAGGGTCCGGGCGAATTCTTCAACAATCTTGACGGGCCGGTGAAACGCCAGTTCCTCCACATGCCGTTCCATCAGAGTCGCCAGGTGAAGCATAATTTCAAGATCGACCTCGATTATCTTTTTGGTGCCGGGCCGCTGCACCTTAACGGCCACGGATTCGCCGTCTTTCAGGCGCGCCTTGTGGACCTGGCCGATGGACGCTGATCCAAAGGGGGCTTCTTCAAAAGACTCAAAAAGCGCTCCAATTGGCAAAGAGAGCTCTTTTTCTACAATTCGTTTTACTTCCGGATAAGAAAAAGGGGGCACATCATCCTGGAGCTTGGAAAGCTCCCGGATGATGGCAGCCGGCATCAAATCCGGCCGGGTGGACAGGACCTGGCCCAACTTGATATACGTGGAACCCAGCTCTTCAAGCACCATCCGTATTTTTTCGGAACCGGTCAGCTTTCCTTCCCGTTCAATCTTTTTCCGGGAAATCATCTGCAGACCGACCTCAATGTACTGATCAATCTTGAGGCGGTCCACCAGGTCCTCAAATCCATACTTAATTAAAATCGACAGGATTTGACGATAGCGGTTCAGATGGCGGTAGGTTCGGCCGATAACACCGATTTTTCTTATGCTGAGCATCGATTTGGCCAATAATTAACCGGTTGTCTTCGTGTCGCTGCTGATGGCCTTTTTCAGCTCCCGGATTTCTTTTTTTAATGCCTTTAATTCATCCCCGGTAACGACATCCGCCTTTTTCAAGAAATCCTTAACCATTTTTTCAACCCGTTCTTCCATCTTCACTTTGGCTTCGTCGTATCTGCCGAGGAGCTCATCCAGAAATTTTTTTCCTTCCTGCTCATTCATGTCGCTTTTTTTAGTAAGGTCTTTGACCAGCTCTTCCACTTCATCGCGGGTTTTAAGCGCCAGTCCGATGCCGGCCATCATTGTTTTTTTGATTAGATCTATCACGGTATCCCCCTTTCGTTGGGTTATATATCATCGACAAATGGACCCTTTAGATTTTTCCTATCAGCGCACTGGCAATCGTATTTTTCTGTATCTCCTTGGTTCCCTCGTAAATTTCCGTAATCTTGGCATCCCGGTAAAACCGTTCGACTTCATACTCCGCCATATACCCGTATCCGCCCAGCAATTGAATGGCCTCGTCAGCCACCTCCACGGCGGTCTTTGCCGCAAACATTTTGGCCATGGATGTCAGCTTGGGATCAATGCGCCCTCCCTGATCATAGTTCCAGGCAGCCTTGTAGGTAATCAGCCGGGCCAGTTCAATCTTGGTGGCCATATCGGCCAGTTTGTGCTGGGTAACCTGAAACTGCGCGATTTTTTTGCCAAACTGTTCTCTTTGCTTCACATAATCCAGGGCGCGGTCAAAAGCCCCCTGGGCCGTACCCAGGGCCTGGGCAGCCACCAGGATGCGGCTTTCATCGAAAAATTCCAGGACCTGATAAAACCCCCGGCCCTCTTTACCGATGAGGTTCGATACCGGGACCCGCACATTTTTAAAATTCATCTCCGCAGTGGCCATCATGCGAATACCCATTTTTTCGCCCACATCCGTGGCGGTCACACCTTCCCGGTCGGCTTCCACCAGAATCATGCTGATGCCGCGATAGGTCGGTTGGGCATTGGGGTCGGTCTGGCACAGAACGGTATAAAAACCGGCCAGCCCGCCATTGGTAATAAAGGTTTTGGTGCCGTTGATCACCCACTCTTCCCCTTCCCTGACCGCGCTGGTATCCATGAACGTAATGTCCGATCCATGGTCCGGCTCCGTAAAAGCGCCGGCGGACAGCATCCTGCCTTCGGCCACGGGCGGCAAGAACTTTTCCTTCAGTTCTTCAGAACCAAAGCGTAGGATGCATTCGGATGCAAAGCCGGCAAGAATAACAGCGCTGCCGATGGTGGAATCCCGCCGGCAGAATTCATCGGCAATAATGATATTTTCCAGCACGCCCAGGCCTTGGCCGGAATATTTTTCCGGAAAATGAATCCCCAGAAAGCCCAGTTCGGCTGCTTTTTGCCAGATTTTTTTGGGGAACTCGTGCTTTCTGTCGAGTTCCAAAGCAAGTTCCTTGTCAAATTCTCCCCTGGTAAAATCCCTGGCCGCTTTTTGAATCTCTTTCTGTGATTTGCTCAGTTCAAAGTCCATTCTCTTCCTCCAAACATATCTAGAATTAAGGTGTTCAATTGATGGCTGTTGGCCTATTTATTTTATGAAAATTTTTCAGAAATATTTAAAAATATTTAAAGAATAGTGGTTCGTGAAATATCCGGGTCAATCCGTAACAGCGAAAATCCTGTTATTTTTTGGATTTAGCACATGCCCTGGGCTTTTGCAAGGTGTTTGGGGCCTGACGAGGGGGGCTGCGGTTCAGGTTTTCCCGCAAGGGTAAAACCGCTGCAAAAGAAATAAAGGGAACATTCTTTTTGGGTTTACCGGAAAAATTTTAGCTGTAAATTCATATATAAAAGAAACTTGACGGATTATTTAAACTGTCTTAATCTTGAACTGTTGTATGGATTGATTTTTTTTCGAAAGGACACCACCCACATGGCTTTTTCAATTGCACTGGCCGGCAAAGGGGGCACAGGGAAAACCACTGTAGCCGGCCTGCTGATTAAATACCTGGTAAAGAACGGTAAAACCCCGGTCCTGGCGGTTGATGCCGACAGCAATGCCAACCTGAACGAAGTGGTCGGCCTAACCGTTACAGACACCCTGGGCAACTCCCGCGAAGAAATGAGAAAAGGCAAGGTTCCCAGCGGCATGACCAAAGACGTGTTTATGTCCATGAAGCTGGAGCAGGCCGTTATCGAATCCGCCGGCTATGACTTGGTTGTTATGGGACAACCCGAGGGTCCGGGATGTTACTGCGCCGCCAACACCCTGCTGACCGGATTCCTGGAAAGGCTTACGGGAAATTACCCTTACATCGTCATGGATAACGAAGCCGGCCTTGAACATATCAGCCGCCTGACCACCAGCAACGTTGATATTCTGCTGATCGTTTCCGACACTTCACGGCGCGGTCTGCAGGCAGCCATCCGTATTAATGACCTGGCCAAGACCCTTAATATCGGCGTGACCAAATGCTATGCGGTAATCAACCGGGTTAAAGAAAAACCGGACAAGACGGTTTTGGAACTGCTCAGCCAGGCCGGTTTAGAGCTTGCCGGAACCATACCTGAGAATCAAAGCGTCTATGAATATGATCTGAATGGACAGCCGACCATTGAAATGCCGGAGGACAACCCCGCAGTAAAAGAAGCTTTTGCCATTTTCGACAGAGTTATCGGCTAAATCCCTTTTTGCAGAAAAAAGTATGAAAAAAACCGGGTTTTTGTACGATGAACGTTACCTGCTTCATGATACGGGCACCTATCATCCCGAAGTCCCCGGACGCGTTAAAGCGGTTTATAAGGGGATAAAAGCGGCCGGACTGCTGCCGAAGCTTAAATTGCTCCCGGCCGTCCCGGCAGACTTGCAATGGATTGAAGCCGTTCATGAAAAACAATACATCCGCCGCTTCCAGACCGCCTGCCAAGCCGGCGATTCGATGCTGGACGGTCCGGACAACCAGATGTCTGCCCAAACCTATGATACGGCCCTGCTGGCTGTGGGCGGCGTGCTGGAGGCCGCACGGCAGGTGCTCAGCGGAGAAATCGACAATGCCTTCTGTGCGGTCAGGCCCCCCGGGCATCATGCAGAGAGCAGCCGGGCCATGGGGTTCTGTTATTTTAATAATGTAGCCGTTGCCGCTCGCTATTTACAGCAGGAAGGTCGCATCAATCGGGTCGGCATCGTGGATTTTGACGTACACCACGGCAACGGCACTCAGCACATATTTGACCAGGACCCCACGGTATTTTATTATTCCATTCATCAGCACCCCTCGTTTTCTTTTCCCGGTACCGGCCGTGAATTTGAAAAAGGGTCGGGGCCGGGGTACGGGTTTACGTTGAATTCTCCGGTATTACCCGGCCGGGGCGATAGCGAATATCAACGCCTGTTGCAAAAAGATCTTTTCCCCTCCTTTGACGCCTTTAAGCCGGAAGTTATCATTGTTTCAGCCGGTTTTGACGCCCATGTCGACGATGATATGTCGGACATCCAGCTTTCGACCATGGGGTTTGCCAGGATGATGAAACAAATTGTTGATATGGCCGCCCGCTATTCAAAGGGGAGAATTATTTCCGTCCTCGAGGGTGGATACGCACTGGATCGCCTGCCCGAACTGGCAGGGAATCATATATCCGTTTTGATGGATGAATGAAGCTCCCCGCAGCCCCGATAAACCGGGATCTTCGACAAGCTGCGGGGTATCAAAGCGCAATTGCGCCGTAGCTTTAACCCGCTTACGCTCAGTTGAGCTTCGGCGCGGTTCACCTCGCCTTTCATCCCTGCTGCAAGCAGCAGGGTATTCAGGCGAAGGCGAATAAAAGGCTGACGCCTGAACTCCAGGAATTTACCCGTAAGGGTTTTATAATCTCTGGACCCCTTTCTCCCGGCTCGTTGGGAAAATAACATAATTTAATTACAGCTGTTTTGAGGAGGACACCATGTTTATCAGCAGGTCAATGACCCGAAAGGTTATTACAATTGATGAAAATACGAATATTCTGGATGCAAAAAAGAAAATGGCCGAACATCGCATCCGCCATCTGCCGGTGGTAACAAAGGATAACCGGCTCTGCGGCATTGTTACGGACCGCGATATCCGCAGCGCCATGCCGTCCAGCGTATTGGATGATCCGGACCGTGCCATGGACCAGAGTCGCCTTGC
The DNA here is from genome assembly GCA_029211065.1 of Desulfobacterales bacterium. Taxonomy (NCBI): domain Bacteria; kingdom Pseudomonadati; phylum Thermodesulfobacteriota; class Desulfobacteria; order Desulfobacterales; species Desulfobacterales bacterium. The sequence goes on along the minus strand of JARGFK010000075.1, from coordinate 10,764 downwards.
AAGAATTAAAGTGACTGAAATCATGACAAAAAATCCTGTCACGCTCTCTCCCCGGGATACCCTGCAGGACGCCCTGCTGATGATCCAGGAAAAAAAAGTCGGTGCTTTCACGGTGGTGGATGAGCAGGGAATTCTGAAAGGGATCCTTTCCACGCGGGATCTGATGCGGGCATTCATTAATGTGCTGGGAATTGGAGAGCCCGGAACCCTCCTTTGTATTCTGGTTGAAGAAAAAATCGGACAAATGAAAAAAATTGTCGACGCCGTCACAGAAGAAAATATCTCCTTCGGAAGCATTCTGGTGGCCAGGTATTGGGAAAAAGGTAAACGGGCCGTTTTTCCCTATCTGTTGACCCTGAACGTCACCCCCGTTAAAAAGAAGCTGGAAAAGATGGGCTTCACTCTCCTGGATCCCATGGAATGGTATCTGGGTCAACTACCCAAAAATGACTGATGTCCGGCCCCTGCATAATTTTCCCGGAGATCCCCACGCATCTTCCTACACGGATTTATTTATCTACTACCTGAAAGGGCTTGCAAAAACAGAAGGCCATAACTTTGGCCATAGATTCATCGGCGCCTGGCTGGAAGATGGTTTTTCCTTTCTTTTTTTTTCCGAAACGTCTCTACCCAGGATCGAACAGTTTATTTCCACCCGACCCGATTTAACACTTGTTGATGAATACCAAATGTCCTATGCCGAATGGCAGGGGGGGCTTTTGGGTCCCGGCTATTTCGGCAGTTTTTTCATTACCCCGCCCTGGTCGGCGCCGGCGGAAACGCTGGCGTCGGAAAAGCGGCCCATTATCCTTGACCCCGGGGTTGTCTTCGGCAGCGGCAGCCACCCACCACCCTGAGCTGTCTGGAAGCATTGGAATTTGCATTTGGCTTTGACACTTTTGCTTCGGCACTGGATTTAGGCACCGGAACCGGTCTGCTGGCGCTTGCCGCCGCGCGCCTGGGCTGCCGGAAAATACTGGCGGTGGATCTTAATTTACTGGCCGTCAAAACCGCCCTGAACAATATCCGGCGCAACCGGCTGGAAAATAAAATTATGGCGATTCAGGGACTGGCCCAGGACTTTGTGAATGTTGAGGCGGATCTTGTCATCGCAAATGTCCATTACCAAGTTATGAAGGGGCTGATTGCCTCCAGGGGCTTTTTATCGAAAAAAGGGTTTATCCTCTCCGGACTTTTACGCAGCCAGGCAAGGGACATCCAGGCCGAATTATCCCAAAAACCGGTCAGGATCATCAAAAAATGGGAGCTCGAAGGGATCTGGCATACTTTTTTTGGAAAAATTACTTGAAATCCTTGCGAAAATATAGCTAAAAGGGTTTATGTATATCAAATGCTGGGGATCCAGAGGCTCGATACCTGTCTCGGGAAAAGAGTATCTCAAATACGGCGGCGATACCACCTGCCTGGAAATCCGCTCCGAAAGCGGCGATATCATTATTGTCGATGCAGGCACCGGAATTCGCAGACTGGGTAATTTGCTGTTGGATGAAAAACGCTATCAGTATAATTTTATTTTTACCCACGCGCACTGGGATCATGTCATGGGTTTTCCCTTTTTTAAACCGCTCTACTTTCAGCATGCCCAATTGCAGATGCATCGGTGCCCTTTTCACAGCAAGTTTGTTGAAACCATTCTTACAAAAGTCATGGCCCCGCCCAATTTTCCGGTGAGATATGCAGATGTAAAGGCAAAAATTTTTTACGAAGACGCCTGCCCTTTTACATTTGAAATCGGTTCGATTCAAATTACCCCCATCCCCATCAGTCACCCCAACAGCGGCAGCGGTTATAAATTCGTTGAAAACGACAAATCCTTTGTTTTTCTGACGGATAATGAATTGGGGTATGTTCACCCCGGCGGACTGCAACGCAAAGACTATGTCGAGTTCTCTGCCGGCGCGGATTTGCTGATTCATGATGCCGAATACATTCCGACCGAATACAAAAAAACAAAAGCCTGGGGGCATTCGATCTTTACTGAAACCCTGGATCTCGCTTTAGAAGCCGATGTAAAGAAGTTGGGACTGTTCCATTTAAATCAGGAGCGGTCTGATGTGGCGGTGGATAAAATTGTCGAATCCTGCCGGCAGCGCATCTCCGAAAAAGAAAACGGGCTGGAATGTTTTGCGGTGTCCGGTAACGGGGATATGGCCTTCCAATTGTAAACCCTGATCGATCGTAAATAAAAATGGAACATCTTTTCAAGCGGGCCGCCAAAGATCTCAGCGCGGCCAAACATATCGTTGCCTTAACCGGCGCCGGCATTTCGGTCGAGAGCGGGATCCCGCCGTTTAGGGGCAAGGGCGGGGTATGGGAAAAATTCGACCCCATGGAGGTCGCCCACATCGATAGCTTCATGCGCGACCCGGCCAAGGTCTGGAATCTTCTTCTCAAAGAGATGAAAGAAATCGTCGACAAAGCCAGACCCAACGATGCCCATAAAGGACTCGCCAAACTCGAGACATGTGGAAAACTGAAAACGGTTATTACCCAGAATGTCGACGGGCTCCATCAGATGGCAGGCAATTCGGACGTCATTGAATTTCACGGCAATTTTGCCTGGCATCGCTGCCTGGACTGCAACCGGCGTTGTGAAACGCCCCGAATTGACCTGTCGCAAATCCCCCCCCGCTGCAGCTGCGGCGGGATTTACCGACCGGAATGTGTTTTTTTCGGCGAAATGATTCCGCCCCAACACCTGCTGCGTTCCCGCCTGGCGGCCGCCCAGTGCGATATCATGCTGGTCATCGGCACTTCCGCAGTTGTCCAACCGGCCGCGCTCATGCCGCTGGTGGCAAAAGACGCCGGTGCCCTGGTCATCGAAATCAACCCTGAAAAGACCCCCCTGACCGGCAGCGTCAGCGACTATCTGATACTGGGAAAAGCCGGGGATTGCATGAATGCAATTTTGGCGGAGATGGAAGGCCAATCTGCAGGAAAATCCCCCCCTGAGAGGCTGTCCGACAACCTATAATTTCTCTCCCCCTTGCGAGGTGTGTCGTAATTGTTAAAATAATTTTTTTCTCCACGTCATGCCGGACTTGGTCCGGCATCCAGCCACGCCTTGGCGTGGTTGAAAACATTCTGGATTCCGGGTCAAGCCCGGAATGACGAAAAATATTGGAGCCCTGGCTTTTACAATTACGACACAGTATCTGCGGGAAGAGGTTAGGTGAGGGGGGAAATAAATACAGTTATTACACCCTCTCCCAAGACGGGAGCGGGAGTTGTCTGACACCCGTAAGGGATTATGGAACGTCACCCTGCTTATGTCCCTATGTATTTGGCACTTTGGAACGGATAGTCGCCCATGGAAATTGACCAGTCGGGATGGATTCAAATCGTTTTCCTGCCGCCCCCTTCGCTGCAGGACAACACCGCAGATGCGGACCGCCTGGTTCGGATGCTGAAAACGCGGCTTCAAACCGACGACATCCATATCGAGCTTAGCCTGCTCAAGAAGCTGCCCCGCCAATTGCGCAACTGGGACTTTAAGGCAAAGTGCCTCCTGTACAGAGACCGCCATCGCTGGATTCTCCTTGACATCAAAGAAGCTCAGGACGCCGCCACCCTGGCCGGCCTGGCCGTTGACCTGGGAACCACCACAGTGGTCCTGCGCCTGATAGACCTTCTGTCCGGTACCGTTCTCATCGAGTCTTCATTCTCAAACCCGCAGCTTTCCGTCGGTCCCGACATATTGACCCGGGTCCATTTTGCCGGAAATGCGGATGGCCTGGGCCAGCTCCATGATCTTGTGATTGCCGCCTTAAACGAATCCATCCGTAAGGTCTGCAGCGACTGCAATCTTCGTCCGGACGACATCTATTTCGTATCGGTTGCCGGCAATACCGTCATGACCCATTTGTTCATGGGGTTAAACCCGGACTGGATCATCCGCGAACCTTACATTCCGGTGGTCAACCGGCCGGGGCTGATAACGGCGCCGGAACTGGGGATAGCAATCAACCCCCAGGCACGGGTATTGATATTCCCCAATGCCGGAAGTTATTTCGGCGGCGATCTGGTGGCCGGGATTTTATTTTCAGGTCTTCACCGGCGTACCGACACATCCCTTCTGGTGGATGTCGGCACCAATGCCGAGGTCGTACTGGGAAACCGGGACTGGCTTGTGGCCTGCGCCGGTGCGGCCGGACCGGCCCTGGAAGGCGGCGCCAGCCGTATCGGTACCCTGGCAGGCCCGGGCGTAATTGATCATATTGAACAGGAACCTGATAAAAGGCGATTTCGCTGCCACACCATTGACGGTTCAGCGCCCATGGGCATCTGCGGGTCCGGACTCATCGAACTGGCCGCGCATCTCTTTGCAACCGGCATGATCGACAACCGCGGCCGGTTTGTGCCGGAAAATTGCGGCGAAAATTTAAAGGAACTAAACGGCGCTCCCTATTTCATAATCGTGCCGGCAAATCTATCGGCCGCCGGAGCGGATCTTGGCATCAGCCAGACGGATCTGGGCAGCCTGATCCGATCAAAAGCGGCGATGTATTCAATCTTAGAGACGATTACCGCTTCCGTGGGCATTTCGCTGGGGGATATTGCCACCTTTTATGTGGCCGGAACCTTCGGCTCCATCATCAAGCCCGAGGCGGCCGTCACCATCGGTATGCTGCCCGACCTGCCCCTTTCCCGCTTTGTTTCCCTGGGAAACAGTTCCATCGGCGGAGCCACCATGGCCCTGACCGATGCAAGCATCATGGAAGAGATCGACGCCATCAGGGACCGCATCACCTATCTGGAATTAAACGTCAATCAGGAGTTCATGACCCGCTTCAGCGCCGCCAGATTCCTGCCGCACACCGATCTTTCGCGCTTTCCATCGGTAAAGGTGCGCCCTACCGGTTAATGTTTTGAATGTATCCCCCCATCTCTTCCTTAATCCAGTTTCTGACCTCTAAAAAGGGATAATTTTCAAGGAGGCCGAAGTTTGGCAGTTTTTTAATCTTCAATTTCGAGAAAACAGGCGTATAGATACCACACAGAAACTTGGTTAAATTCGCCTTGGTAAATTTATCGCCTACGGCTTCTATAAATTCAGCGGTAATCGCTTTAAAATCAAAATGAGAGAGAGTCTTTCGGTCGGTCGTATTCGGTAAAACCGCTTTCCCGTTTTTACAGAATGAACAATGTCCGCAGCGTTCCTTTTCAAGATGTTCGCTGAAATATCCTGCAAGCTGCCTGCTGATACAAAGATCGCTTTCGAAAAAGCCGACCATCTGGTGGATTCTTTGAATCTCAAGCGTTTCTTTCCTTTTAAACAAAGCATCCATTTTTTCAGCCATGACCTCGATATCAAACGCCTGCGTCAGAATGTCATATACTTCCATTGCCTGCCCGGATTGAAGCTCAATCCAGCCCTTCTCATCAAAGTATTCCAAAGCCGTGAGAATCCGCTGACGATCCGTATCATAGCTGTTAAGGATTCCCTGAATATCCACATCCGTCCATATTTTACGGGTATGGCAATGATTGATGACCGCTGTCACAAACCGCTGCCGTTCCCCTTCAAAGCTGTTGATGATATCGGCCGGTTCCATAAGGTACTTGAATGAATATTCCTCAAAATAGGTCAGCTTGGGGCGAATTATTTTTTCCATCGCAAGATAAACCAGCAGCGTTTTTAAAGGAAGAAGTCTGATATTCAGGTCATTTGACATCCTTACCGTTTTGATTTCCCATATAAAGCCTTTATTTTCTTTAATGATCTGCAGTAATTCAAAGATCGAATGTTTCTCCGGCGTATCGCCATAAATGAAATTTTCTAAAATATGAATGTTGTCCCTGTTGGCCAAAACTTCGCATAATGCCGGACTTCCGTCTCGCCCGGAGCGACCGATTTCCTGGCTGTAGTTTTCAATCGATTTCGGCAAATCATAATGGATGATTCTGCGGATGTCTTTTTTATCGATCCCCATTCCAAAGGCGATGGTGGCAACAATACAGCTCAGGGTTCCTGCCATGAATTTATTTTGAATCTCTTCCCGTTTTTCATTTTCCATCCCGGCATGATACGGATGCGCATTGATGTTATTTGCGCAAAGAAATGCCGCTACGTCTTCAGCTGTTTTCTGTAGGGTAACATATACAATGGTAGGCGCCTGGGGGGCCTCCAGAATTCGTTGAAGCAGCCGGTTCTTTTTTTGGGATGCGGCCGTCGGCGTTATTTGCAAAAAAAGATTGTCACGATAAAATCCGGTCACACATACATTGTTTTTAAGGATATTGAATTTAGCGCACATGTCTGCAATGACCCGCTCGGTGGCAGTCGCGGTAAGCAGCAGCGTCTGCTCTATTTTAAATTCCTTCCGATAATCCGGCAGTTTCAGATATTCCGGCCTGAAATTATGCCCCCACTCGGAGATGCAGTGCGCTTCATCCACAACCAGCAGGGAAATGTTCATCTTTTCCAGATGGGAGCGAAACCGTTCATTTTTAAATCGCTCCACTGAAATCATCAGAATTTTTAATTTGCCTTTTTTGGCGCTTTCGAGAATCGCGTTATATTCGTTTTTTTGAAGGGTTGAATCCAGACGCGCGGCCGGGATATTCTTTTCCAGCAAAAAGTCCTGTTGATCTTTCATTAAAGACAGCAGGGGAGACACCACCAGCGTCATGCCGGGGAGCAGCATCGCCGGCAGCTGATAACAAAGGGATTTACCGGCGCCGGTGGGAAAGATGGCTGCCGCAGACTGGCGCTCCAGCACTTTGCGGATGACCTCTTCCTGACCTTTTAAAAATGAATTGAACCCGAAATATTTTTGCAGCTGCTGTATCAGCATATCTCCTTTCCTTCAAAATAAACCGGCCCTTTTTTCATTTATCCCCCCGCGTCAGGGCTATGATCTGTTCAGTCAACATCTTCTTAGTTGCAATCCCTCTCAATTTCCTGAATGTGCTCTCTTTACGGTCAATAAAAGAGTTAATCCCCCTCTTTGAAAAAGAGGGGTTAGGGGAGATTTTTCCACCCGGCGATTCAAAAGCGGACGTTATCTCATTTCCGTAAAGTCTTATCTCTTCGCTCACCGCCCATCTGATCTTTTCGGCAACATTGTTGCCAATACCATACACCTTCTCCAGTTCGTCGCTGCCGGCCGAGATGACGGCTTCCACACTTCCAAACTTATCCAGCAGCCGGCCGGCCCTCTCGGGGCCGACTCCCGGCAATCCCTGCAAAATGAAAAGCTGTTTTTTGCGTTTATCTCTGGGCCGGTAGCCAGGCCGATGGACGCCGCCCCGAGCTATGGATTCAAGCTGACGGGCCATATAGACAATCAGCCTGGCGGTTTCAGCAGAATCTTTAGCGCGCAGGACCGGTATGCCTAATATCAATGAAACGGTAATCAACGCCCCCTGCATAGCCTCCCGGGTGACGCCCAGCTCGGCCGTGTCGCCGGCCGTACCCTCGAGAATCAACACGCCCGTATAAGCAGAATTTGTTAAGCGGATCATCTGTCTGAAAAGACGGCCGTCGATGATGGATATGGCAAAGTCTTTTAAGGTCTTTCTTTCAACCAATACCCGATTGTCCACCTGATAATCGCCGATGGAAAGCCGTTGAATCTCTAACTTTACATTTTCCATTCCCGATAGCGACCGGATTACATCACTCTTTTGTTCGCGGTCGTCGGCAAGGATATTGATGAGATCAAAGGCAGGTGCGGTGATGTAGTCTTGCCGGTATTTTTCAAAATAAGTCTTTTCATCGGGATGCATCATAACTTCACGATTCCTTTACAGTCTGGATAGTCCGAGCACCCCCAGAACTGGCTACCGGCATTTTTTCCGCTTTTCGCAGTGCGCAAAACCGCCGGTTTGCCGCAAAGCGGACAGTTGGGGATGAGGTCGGACGGATCCGTCCGATCAGGTCTTTTTTTCTTCGCCCTAAAAGCCAGCCGTTGGGCCGCAAGCTGCTCACTGTAACCGCCTGCTTCCACGAAGCCCTTTTCAAGGGCGGCAATCTGCCGGTCAAGCAGGAAATTTGCCTGATGAATCAGGCAGATGATGGCGTTGGCGCATATGGCCGGGTCCCGGTGTTCGAGCCACGGCTTGTAGAGTGCCCAGCGCTCCTGATCCGTCAGATTTGTCAGATCAGCCCGATCCGACTGATCTTTTTTGAACTTACTTGGCACGCCGCGGACTGCCTGGGCATCCTGTGATCCCATCGCCCAATGTAGCAGGCGTCGATGCCGCAGAAAGTCTTCAAAGTCAAGGAGCAGCTCCTCAAGGCTAGCCCGTGCAACATTGAGAAGGCGCAATTCCGTTTGCGACGATGTCGCCGACGCCCGGCTCCCCTCCGCGATATTCTGGCGGCCTGACCGGGCGGCCTGAACCATCTGATCAGTCATGCGGGATTTTGGATTAAGAAACTTTTCGCAGAACCAATAAGCGGCATCGTAGATTAAGGTGGCGGTTTGGAAGCTTGCCGTTGTGCGGTACCCACCGCTTGGTCTTATTTTGGTCATAAAAGCCTACCTCCCGAGTTTCTTCACCCAGTCATGTAATCACCTCAATGCACCCCTAAATTCCAATTCATTAGCATCCCCCTATGGAAAAGTGAGCAGGGGGAATTTTTTTAGATCATAACCCGGTTCCTGGTACCCTCATTCCACGAAAGGCTTGCTAACTCAAGATACTAACGGCGGTTTTTCCTTTTCGAGGCTTTTGATATTTTCCGCCTCTTCTTTTTGGCACTTTTTTGGTTTTGAGATTTATTTGAGAGCATTCCGCTTTGGTTTGCAGAACGATAGTCCATCGGAAGCGGATCTTTAGTCTCCGGATTAAAACAAGCCCACCAGGACATACTGGCATGAATATCGTCCAGTGATCTTCGTTCAAAATCTTTTCTCAGATCTTCAAGATGTTCGTTCTTTTCGCGGCGAAGTGCACGCTCAAAATCTTGATAACTGATCATTCCCGGATGAATCAGACCATCCTCAAAAGCCCGCGTGATGGTATCCATCAATTCCTCCGGGTAAAGCTCATAGACAAGGCAGGCCAGCAAGCCCCAAAGATCGGAATCTTTATCCGCTTCCTGTCCGGTAAACAGGCCGCCGAAAAATGTCAACACCTCTTCACGGGTAGCGATGCGGGCAACGGTGGCATAAGCCATGGCATGCAATGCAGAAGAGCGACAATAATCATCCGCTTTCTTGTTCAGCGCCATGGCTTTGATGTGATCGAGTGTTCCATTGCAGGTGCGCAGCAGAATCATCGGCAGGTCTTCAGTGGCAATATCATCAAAAAGATCATTGGATGTTCGACCCGGCAGGCTAAACACATCGACAATCGTCTTATGCGCCTTTGCTTCCCCGAAGTGGCCCAGCAACATGACAGCATAGGTGTGATCAAAAAAATCCGGGTTTTCAATATGGCTGCTCGGATCGGAAAGCAGTTTCTCCAAGACCGCAATCAGATGGGGAGTTATTTCTTCTTTTAACTCTATGGCAGCATCCACCAGATCCTTCTCATAAACGCCTTTGAAATGCTTAAATCCATCTAATATTTCGATAATTTTCTCATTCATAAAACACCTTTCCATAATGAACATTTTTCATGGTCCCTGCTTGATCCCGCTTCCGGCTGTGAGCCTGGCTGTCACCATAGCCGTGACTTTAGCTGCGACTCGGCTTTAAGTCCGCCAATGAATCGGTCATCTCTATTCAGTGCCTGCTTAATATTTATGAATATCAACCGATCCGATCTTTATTCTTGACAAATAATATACAGTTTCAGTATAAGAGAAAAACAGTTAACTACCCCCACGGTTTCGACCTGGGGCGCGGGGTCGCTTCGGCGACCCCTGCTTTTTTGGGCCTTACCGAATGCGAACATCCATATACATTGACGGCTTCAATCTATATTATCGCGCCCTGAAAGGCACGGCATACAAATGGCTGGACGTAAAACAGCTCGCGCTAAACCTTCTCCAGCCCCACAATGTGATTACTGAGATAAAATATTTTACAGCCATTGTTTCCGGCATCTTTGACCCAAGCCAGCCCATCCGGCAGAAAACCTATGTTCGGGCATTGAAAAGCCATATCCCTGAATTTTCCGTCTATTATGGGCATTTTCTGAGCCATCCAGTCTCATTCCCGCTTTCCCCGCTGCCTGCTTGAGCCGTTCGTCGTCCAGGGTGAATCCTTTGATGATATACTCCCGCAGACGCTGAGTGGCCCAGATGCGAAACTGTGTGCCGCGATGGGATTTTACCCGGTAGCCCACGGAAATTATGACGTCCAGATTGTAATAATCAATCGTCCTTGAAACCTGCCGGGAACCTTCGGAGTGAACTGTTGCAAATTTTGCAACAGTTGCCTCGGCCTGAAGCTCTCCCTCCAGGTATATGTTGCGAATGTGTTTGGAAATCACCGACTTGTCCCGTTGGAATAGTTCCGCCATCTGATTCAGGGAAAGCCAAACCGTTTCACCCATCAAACGCACTTGAACTTTGGTTTTACCGTCTTCGGTTTGATAGAGGATAATTTCCGAATTATGCGATTTTTCCGGAAGGTTGGTCATGGATTACCCCCTGAGAAAGTTTAAACCACGGAACACCTGTCTGTGGACAATTCACTATGCGGGGTCCAAATGCCCCCTTGAAACTTCTATAGCTGAATTAAGGCTTTTTGTAAAAGTATTCCACCTCATTGTCTCGACACGGTAGAGACAATTTCAAGTTCATAGACGGTTTTTTATTATTGTTGAAGTTGGTTATTGAAATCA
>JARGFK010000074.1 GCA_029211065.1 Desulfobacterales bacterium | reverse complement strand
ATCAGGTGGGAATTAAACGAGCAGGCCCTTGCCGAAGCGTCAAAAACGGATGGGATTTTTCCATTGCTCACCAACACGGCGCTTGATGCCGGTGAAGTATTAAGAAAATATAAAAGCCAGCCGTTCCTTGAAAAACGGATGTATACCCAAAAAACTGTTCTGGAAGTAGCCCCTGTTTTTATAAAGAAAGAGAAACGCATCGAAGCCATGCTCTTTCTATATTTTGTGGCATTGATGATCGTGTCGCTGATCGAACGAAAGATACGCATGACTATGGCAAGGGAAAACATAGAAAAGCTGCCGATTTTGCCGCAGGGGATGAAATCAAAAAAGCCGACATGGAACAACATTCGATACTTCTATCGCAATGTCCACCACTCGCAGATAATCCGGGATGGAATCTGCATACAAGCAGTGGTCAAGGGACTCGGTGGCTTGCATGAACGAATCAACCGGCTATTGGAAATCCCCGACTTGGTGTATAAAAACCTTCAGGATAGCTGGTGGCAGTTTAAAGAAACATGATTGATTTGTCAGTATAGCTGCGAGAATATTCAAAAAATATTTTCTGATGATGCGAAATGTAAGCTAAAGGGCAGGAATATTTTTCATCGCAATCAAAATTTACAAGAAATCGATCAGCTTTTTTGAGGACTTAACTTGTCCTTCGTGAAGAACGAGTAACTTTTCAGGTTCTGACGCAAACCATGCAAAAGTGCCCCATGATAAAGAGTCTACAGTTTTTTTGAAGGCGCGGTCGCTACGGTCGAGATAGGCGGTCACAAAGACGACGTGTTGTTCGGAAAAACCGGCATTTTCAGCGATCTTTTGGAGCGCTGCCTTTCGCATTTCGCTTATGGGTCCATCTGTGGCAACAACTTCAACAAAAACCAGGAAGGGGTGGGAGGGGCCGAGGTCTGCCATGATGATATCCGGCAGATTTTTATCAGTTTCAATAGAAAGATTGATGCTTTTTGCAAGTTCGTCGTCCCGTGCGACTATTTTGTTGGCGCTTTCACTAAGAAAAATTACGCCGGGTTCTTGAAGGAATCGTTTAGAAAAATCTTCAATGACAGCTTTTGAAATTAAAGCGCTTGGGCCAGGAACCATCCGGCGGGTTTCACCGTTAGGAAATGTTATCACGACATGTTTACCGTCATCGGTCACGCCCCTGCGCCGCATGGTGATGCGGGCAATCGCACCTGATGACAAATTGGTTTCCTGCCATGCAGCAATTGCCTGCTTCAGCTTTTTGCCTTTCAATCTTGGGTTGAACAGATCCGCAAAATCTAACTGAAGCGCATAACGCGGCGCAGGGGAGGTAGTCGGCAATCCGAATCGCTCAACAACCGCTCCGTTCGCGATAAGAGCGCTTCGCAAGGTATCATCCCGAATAGATTCACGCGTATTTACCGCATACCACCTGCCGGGGGTTTCGCCTCTGCTGCTCTTTCTTGAAATTTCAGCCCACTTAAGGCGGGAAATTTTATCATGCAAAACCGATTGTGCATCTGTCATACGGGTCACTTGGTCGGGGCGTAGCCAGACATTCCGCCCTTCGATGGCGCCCACGTAAAGCATAACAAAAATAGTGCGGGCAGCGATATCCCACACACAATTATTCCGGTTCGGGCAACCTTCTGGAAAAATAGACGGCAATCGTTTATGAATATCGGAAACAGGAAGCAAGGCGGGAAGATCGGCCACTGATTATTCCTCCAGTCCGTACAGATGCCGGCAAGATTCCTCAATCGCTTCGCGGGATGCTCGTTGTTTTATAAGTAATTTCAACTTATCGAGTTTCACCGGATCGGGAAATGGTAAATTTTCTAACTCATAGGCCGAAACGGCCACACTGCCGCCGAGACACCGAAAAGCGCGATCCGCAGCCGAACTGTTTAGAAAAGCCGCAAGGACGGTCGGGGATACGGCATGTTTATTACCCAAAGGAATTATCATGTTAAGATGGTTTTCAACCGTAACGAATCTATTGAGTTTGATAAAGTCGGCAGGCAGAACGGCTGCAATTAGACGTCGCTGTTGTTCCTTTGCTGTTGTCCGTTGCAGCAAAACGCAAGGCCGATCAATCCGCAACCAGTCATCTTTTCCATCCCTGAGAAAGAAATACGGCTTATGGGTCCGTTTTTCGCTCCGGAATACAAAACGACCTTCCGAAGTTACACTTTCCGCCCAAATTAACGGCACACAGTTTTCTCCCGGCTTATCTCTCAGTTGATTTTTGTGGCGATTCCATACAAGGGGACCTGTGCTGACTTTATAACCCCAGTCAATCAGGCGATGCGGCATGGAACGCATTCTTTCAGACAAAGTCGTATCGTTTGATGAACGGGGCAGAATCCAGGGTGCTGTCGGCATATCGGGTGCTTCAAAGCGGCCGGCGGGTTCAATGTCGATCCCTCCGCTTTCTGTCGGGCGGATTGAAGAAACAACTGCCTGACGGCGCTTGCCGTTTTTGCGGTAGGTGGATAGAACTGTTTCCTGCAATACACCCTCAAAGACGTTCTTGCGGTTTTCTACAAAATCGATGCGGACGGGTGGTGCATCATGCCAAAGCAGTGCCCGCAGGTTTTTAAAATATTCTCCGGCAAGGTAGCTCGCCGGCGTAATGAAGGAGATAAGACCGTTAGGTTTGGCTACTTGGACTGCAAGTTCGGTGAATAAGCCATAAAGGTTTGCATGTCCATAAAGACCGCGGTGGTATTGGGTGCGCAGGTCTTTGGGTAGTCCAACGCGACCGAATGGGGGATTGCCGATTACAAGATCAAATTGCTGATCGAACTGATTGGCCTTAAGACTATCGCAGGTAGTGATGGAAGGGTTTATCCGGCGTCCGGCCCTTACACTTTCCGGCAGGCAGATTACTTCAATGAAAAACCGGCTGAGCCATGCGGCAAAAGGATCAACCTCCCAGCCGAAAAGCCGGGCCTCAAGATTCTGAATTTTAAGAGCGGGCTCAGCGTTCTTAATCGCATCAATTATTCTAAGTGCTGTGGGTAAAAGGAAAGCGCTGCCGCCACAAGCCGGGTCCAATACTTTGCATGTTTTCCAGTCAATGCCTGCTGTCTCGGCTTGATCCAGAAGACGATTTGCCAGGGCGGGCGGCGTATAATAGATCCCGTTTTTGGTGCGGTATTGCGAAGGCAGGAGAGAGGTATAGATCAATCCGATTCGATATGCTGCTTCAAGAACGGGGAATGCGCCGATCGTTTCACCTAACCACTCTGAAAGTGCGAGTTGGTGTTCCGATAAGACTGATTCCGGCTTGTTAACCGGAGGGCCAAATGGAATGGATACCTGATATAGTTTCGTGAGCTGTTGCCAATATTTACGGAGAGCGATGGTGATAACTTCCTCGGCAACCGCAATTTGCACGTCATCTGTCGTTTGTCGGGATAGTGTTTTGATTCGCAACTGAATGTCATGGAGTGAAAGTACCGGAGAATTGATTTCTTTAAATAGGCTTTTAGATACGGCCCTGATAAGTTTTGAGTTCATATCTATAGCTTGTCATGGTGCAGGTTCTGCAAATGAAAGGTAAGATTGAATTGAAACTAACCAATTAGGCCGTCAATGTCAAGGAGTATGAATTTTTTTTGCAATGAATCTGAAGGCTTAATTGAGAATTTATACCGCTTTCCATAATAAAGTTCCGAAACAATGAGCAGAAAAAAACGTTGGGATAACGGAACGTTTTTTTGACAACCGCTATAAAAGAAGAAAGCTGGATCTTTAGCACGATTTTTTTATGAAGAGCTTGCGGCGGGGCCTTGGTATTTTATACCAGCTTGAAATCCCCCTTACCCCCTTTTTTCAAAGGGGGACATATGGAAAAATTGGGAGAAGGATCTTATTTTTTAGCCTCTTTTTCGATGAGGTTTTTGGGGTCGGTAAAGAAACTGTCATAAACCCACTTGGAGATGACATAGGTCAAGGGGCTGATTTTAAGGTTCAATTTTTCAGCTTCTTCCTTCAGTTTGGCCTGACTTTCTTTTTGGGCCGGATCCGCTTTTCCCGGCGGCGGCTGGTAGCTGACCTCAGTCCTAAAGTAATGCTTTTCAGCGTCTTCTTTCAGGGCAGCGCCGGGGAAAACATGATAGACGGTCCCGTCATAAAGGGTGTAGTCAAAGCGCGGCGCACCGCTAAACCGGGCGGCATCTTTCTGCCCGGGATCGGCTACATCTTCGACGGTCAAGGACGTCAGGGCTTCAAACAGCTGGTCGGCCTTGAATTTTGCCATTTTTTTATCCGGGGCCAAATCCAACAGGACCGGGTCCTTGTCTTCGGCCGGACGCTGTAGGGTGTAAATTGCGCGGTTTTTTTTCGGATCGAAGAGAACCACCTTTTGGACCTTTTTGGGATTCAGATCCAGCGGCTTTTTATTCAACCAGTCCGCGGGCTTTTTTTCCAGAAACCGGAAATTCTGATCGATGAGACATATCCGGCTTTGGGGTAAAGGCATGACATAAAACGTATCGCCGCCGTTTTCGCGCTCTTTGCCGATAATCAGATCCGCCAGTGTTTTGGCGTCCTTGTCGGCCAGCACGATCCGGGTTCCCTTCTGGTCGGCGGGCAGTTCCTGTTGTTCCGGCGGATAGAGGGACTGCCTGGCTTGAATTTCCGCCGAAGCGGGAAACGTGCGGCCGATCTTGGCGTCGGACAGTTTTTTGACCAGTTCGGCAACTTTGGAAAAATCCGCCGGGTAACCAAACCGGTTTTCAACGATCCAGCCGTTTGGGGTTTGTTTGAGTTTCGCGGTTGCCTCCGGGCTGGTGATGGTTATGGCCGCAATGTTGCCGGCGGCCAGGCCGGCAAACAGCTTGGCGCCCATATCCGCCTGGTCTTCAGCCGTTTTTTTTGTGCGGGTGGTTAACAGCACGACGGCCAGAAGAATGCAAAAAGTAATAAGCAGTATCGCAAATGTCTTTAATTTCATCAGCTCCTCACACGCCGGCGCTTTTTTTGCGCCGCAGGATTGCAAAAACAATACCGAAGATTCCGATCAGCAGCGGCATCAGGAAAATATTTATCAGCTTGACGGTTCTTCCCAGGGATTCGATCTCCGCCCTCAAGTTGCGGCGGACAATTTTTAACTCTTTGTTGATCCGGCGTTTCTCTTCCTGAAATTTTTTGATTTCAGCCTCCTGCTCGCTGCTGGCAATCAGCCGCTGGGAGGCGTCTTTCTGCCCCTCGAGCCTTTCCAGCTCGCGGTTGGTTTCCTCAACTTTTTTGATGAGCTCCTGTTCCCGGGCCAGCCATTTCATCTGGGCTTTTTCTTCCAATGCCTTGACCCGGGTAAACGGTTTTTCAAATTTTCCCCGGGAGCGGATATTGATGAGCTCCGGTCCGCCGACCAGCATTTCACTTGAGTTTAAGACAAAGTTGAGATTGTCGTTGAAAATCCGGGCGATATTAAAGCCCAAAAAATTTTGCCTGTGGAAGTAATACCCGTCGAACAGCAGGTCGGCGTCGGCCACGACAATGACCGTTGCCGGTTTAAGCCCTGTGGCCAGGGGGGCTGCCGGCGGCTGATCCGATTCCGGCGGCGTCGTTTTAGCGGCCCCGGCTTCAGCCTTATCCGCGACCTTGGGTCTGCCATCCTTAAATGCGGTCTGAAAGGTGCCGGTTATTTTAACGGCAAGGTCAAACTTGGTATTTTGCGGCTTGAAATCGCGTCTGATTTCGTCAACACCCGACCGAACGCTGCTTGAATCGACCAAGGCTGAATTGACGCTTGACTGCAGCAGCGGTTCATAGGTGAGGCCGGCAATTCCGGTTTTTTGAATAACGCCTGGCGCGGGCAGCAGCATGCTTTCCAGCTTGGAAGTTATCAGACTGGCGGCATTAAAGGTTTCCGGCGGCAGCGAAATCCAAAAGGGATTGTCTTCAATCTGGTTGCTCTCGTTCCGGACCCGGGTTGCAAAGCTGAAATCAGCAAGGGTTTTGGTATTGTCAAAGGAGATCCCCCAGGCATCAAACAGTTTTTTCAGCGGCGCCGTTCCGGCCGTACCGGGTCCGCGGCCGGTCGTGGAGAAGGGATCGACAAAAATGACGGCGCTGCCGCCGGCAAGGATGAATTGATCGACGGCATATTGCAGACCCTCGCCGATGCCTGCCGGATGAATGATGAGGAGCAGGCTGATATCCGGATCGATGCGCTGTGCATCCGGTCTGATTTCTTCGACATCATAGGTTTTTTGGAGCTCGGTTACAAAATACCAGGGCGGCTGGGGGTTCTGTTGGGTATAGGGATTGGGCGGCTGCCCCAGCACGGGCAGGCCGGCAATGATGCCGACTTTGGGTTTGTGGGGCGACTGCACCCTTAAAATAATGCGGGTAATATCATATTCCAGCCGTTCCTCATTGGTTGAATCCAGGGCTTTAATGATTTCTTCCTGATCGGCGGCAACCGCCACCAGACCGAGGTAAATTTTTTCGCCGGTAGCCAGCTCAACCCCTTCCAAACCGTATTTCTGGGCCCATTCTTCCTCTTCCGAATCGGCCTTGGGGTCGTACACTTCAATTTTGACTTTACCGTTGCTGAAATTTTCATACTCGGACAGAAAATCCAGCATCCGGTTTGCATAGTTTTTGATGTACGATGGCGTATTCACGACACTTTTACTGTAAAAGACCTTAATGGACACATCTTGCTTGAGATTGCCCAGGATTTTTTCAGTGCTGTCGGAAAGGGAGTATAAATTCTCCTTGGTGGCATCCCAGCGGATGTTAACCCTGGCAAACAGGATGTTTGCCAATACCAGTATCAGCAAAACCAGGACCAATCCCAGGACTGAAAAAAATGATTTTTCAAAAAATCTTTTCTTGTCGGACATGTTCTATTGCCTCCGTTCGTTCATTACGTTCCGGCATATTCTGTTTTATGATGCGCTGCGGTTCCGTATCACCAGACCATTTAAAAATAACATGAAAAAAATAACGGAAACGTAATACAGGACATCCCGCAGATCCAGCACCCCGCGTTCGATAGAGATAAAATGAAACAAAAAGCTCGTTTTTGAAATCAGGTTTATCAGCCACAGCGGCGCCCAATCGGACATGGCGTTTGTTACCGGCGGAAACCCGGCCAGAACAAAAAACAGACAAATAACGACGGCCACTATAAAACTGATGACCTGGCTTTTTGTCAGTGATGACGTCATGACACCGACGCTTAAAAATGCGCCGGCCATCAGAAAGCTTCCTACGTACGCACATAAAATGGCCCCGATATCCGGTTCGCCCAGATAGATCACGGTCAACACCATGGGAAAGGTAAAGAACAGAGAGACGCCGACAAAAACCCACGCGGCCAGAAATTTGCCGATGATGGCGTCGGTTATGGAAACGGGAAAGGTCAATATCAGCTCAATGGTCCCCAGCCGTCTTTCTTCCGCCCAGAGCCGCATGGCCAGCGCGGGGATCATCAACAGATAAACCCAGGGGTGCCACGAAAAAAAACTTCTCAGATCGGCCTGGCCCATTTCAAAAAAATTGCTGACATAGAATGTGAAAAATCCCAGCAGCAGTAAAAAGATTACAATAAACACATAGGCAACGGGAGAGCTGAAATATCCTGAAAGTTCTCTTTTAAAGATTGCCTTAATATTTGTGGCGGACTCATGTATTCTCATAAATCACCTTATGGTTTGATTGCGTTGGGGCCGACAATGCACCGTTCTTTTATATCGTCTGTTTAATTTCAGTGATCGTGCGAAAGACTTCGTCCAGTCGGCCCTGTTCAACAAAAATGGATTTGATCTTAAAATTGTTTTCAGACAGGGCCGACATTACCCGATCCGCTATGGGTAAATCTTTATTTTCCGGAAACACCCGGACCATTAGATTGCGTGGGGTGTCGTCCAGAATCTCTGCCGATTTCACGCCGCTGATGGGCTGCAGACAGGCCAACAGCGCCGCCGGTTCCGTATCCTGCAGGGCCACGGAAACGGCTCCGTAAAGGGAGGATCGGGTTTTGAGTCCGGCGGGCGTATCGTCCGCCACTATCGATCCGTTGGCGATGATGATGGCGCGGGTGCAGACGGCGTCGACTTCATCCAGGATATGGGTGGACAGGATAATGACCTTGTCGGCACTCATTTCACGAATCATGAGCCGGACTTCGTGTTTCTGGTTGGGATCGAGCCCGTCGGTGGGTTCATCCAGAATGAGATACTCCGGATCATGAAGAATGCTTTGGGCAAAACAGACGCGCTGTTTAAAGCCTTTGGAGAGGGTATGGATTGTTTGGCGCCGAACGTCTGAAAGGAAACACCTCTCAATAATCTCGGCAACTTTCTGTTTTTTAGCGGCGCCTGAAAATCCCCGGATTTGGGCGCAAAAATCCAGATAGGCGGTGACGGCCATGTCCGGATAGACCGGCGCGTTTTCAGGCAGGTAGCCGATCCGTTTGCGGGCTGAAATCGGATCGCCGGTAATATCGAAACCGCTGATGATGGCGGTGCCGCTGGATGGCGGGATAAAGCCCGTAATCATTCGCATGGTGGTGGACTTGCCGGCGCCGTTGGGTCCCAGAAAACCCAGAATTTCCCCTTTTTTCACGGTGAAGGAAATGTTGTCCACCGCTTTTTTAGTGCTAAAATACCTGGTCAGATTGCGTATCTCAATCATTGGCGAGTTTAACTCCTTGCTTTAGTAACGTATTTTGTATGAAGGCTATAACCATCTATCCGGTAGCCGTTTTAAAACCTGAACCGCAACAGCGAGCGCATTCCCCGACCCGCCGGGGCGGGACTGCAGGGTTCTTCAATCTTGCATGAAAATTGATGAGAAGCTATTTTATTGCTTAATACAAAGAGATTCAGGCAAAAAGTTGCTAACCCCGATGGTGTAAAAAATATTTAGTAGGGCTGATGCCTTTTGTCAATGGTTCGCTATCAAATAAGGATAGGGCGGGGATGGCCAACGGTCGCGCCAAACTCCCACAATGTCATATCCATAGTTTATGTCGAACACCCCTAAAATTGAGCAATCTTAAATGTTTTTCTATTATTGTCAAGAACAACCGTCAACATTTATTTGTTTGCGTTGACCCAAATGATCTGATATAAAAATTAAGTTTAATTCTTATTAAAGGGAATTCAGATGGAAAAAGAAAACGTATCACCGAACATTTTTGACGACATATGGGATTTTTTTTCTTCCGTGAAACTGACTGTCGTGGTTTTGCTTTCGTTGGCCGTAACATCAATCATCGGAACACTGGTTCCGCAGAATGAAGACCCGGCCATGTATTTTCAAGCTTTTGGAGAAGTCTGGTACAGAATATTCCATGTTCTCGATATCTTTGATATGTATCATTCCTGGTGGTTTCAGTTTCTGTTGTTGTTGATAACGGTGAACGTGATTGTTTGTTCAATCGACCGACTATCCGCCACCTGGAAAATTGTCTTTGCCAAAACACCGTCCTTCCAAGCTTCCAGATTTCGGCGGCTTTCCCAGAAAGAGGAGTTTTTTTCCGACCGTTCCCAGGAAAAGCTGGAAGTGTTGCTGGCGCCGGTTGTTGCGGGAAGTTTTTCTTACAGCACGGTGGAAAAAACAGATAAAAGCACACTTGTTTTCGGAGAAAAAGGCCGCTGGACCCGGCTGGGGGTGTATGCCGTCCACCTGAGCGTTGTCTTGCTGCTGCTGGGCGGATTGATCGGTTCGATTTTCGGATTTGACGGGTTTGTTACGATTCCTGAAGGGGAATCCGTCGGCAGCGTCCAGCTCAGAAACGGCAATGCCGCCATTCCGCTGGGGTTTGAGATCCGTTGCGATGATTTCAGCGTCAGCTTTTATGAGGGCGGTATGCCCCGGGAATTCCGTTCCAGTCTGACCTTGCTGGAGGGAGGACAACCGGTAAAGAAAAAAGATATCATAGTTAATGACCCCCTGCGGTATAAAGGCATCAACATGTTTCAGTCCAGCTACGGCGTTCTGTCACCGAAGGACTTAACCGTGAACTTTGAAAGCCTGGAATCGGGCATGAACTATAAGAAAACCGTGAAGTTTGGCGAACAGACAGACATTCCGGAAGGGTTGGGCAAGTTTGTCATCAGGGACTATTCCGGCCGTTACAGGTTTCGCGGCCAGGACGTCGGCGAGGCCTTCTTTGGAATCATCGTCCAGGAAAACAAGGCGCCCACTGAAATCGTCATTCCAGCGCGAATTCCCGGGTTTGATAAAATGAGAAAGGGCCAGGTGGCGGTTTCGGTCGAGACTTATACCTCCCGTTATTACACCGGCCTGCAGGTGACAAGAGACCCCGGGGTCTGGGTGGTTTACGCCGGATTTATCCTGCTCATTGTGGGATGCTTTATTATATTTTTCATGTCCCACCAGAGAGTTTGCGTGGAAGTCGTCAGCAGCGGCAAGAAAAGCAAAATAACGGTGTCGGGGTTCAGCAACAAGAACAAGCTGGGGATGCAGCAGAAGGTGACCCATCTTTCCAAAAAATTACAGGGTGTCGTTAACGGTGCCCCATCATTTTCTCAGAGTGAGGATCCATCATGAACAGTTCCATTATATTATCGCTAACGACTTTTATTTACGGCTTTGCGGCCTTTTTGTATATCGCTTCCTGGGTTTTCAGAAAAACGGTCTTTGGCCGCATAGCAACCTGGACGGCCATACTGGGAGTTTGCGGAAATACCCTGGGGATCGTGGTGCGCTGGATGGAATCCTACCGGCTCGGCATCGGTCACGCGCCCCTTTCAAACCTGTATGAATCGCTTGTTTTCTTTGCCTGGACCATTGCGGTTTTGTATCTTATTATTGAAAGAAAATATAAAAACCAGACGATCGGGGTTGTTGCCCTTCCCCTGGCCTTTCTGGCGATAGCCTATGCGTCCCTGTCCCCTAATATCAGCGACACGATTCAACCGCTGCTGCCCGCCCTTAAAAGTAACTGGCTGATTGCCCATGTCATGACCTGTTTTGTGGGTTATGCCGCTTTTGCCATCGCTTTTGGTTTAAGCGGGATGTACCTTTTAAAGGGGAGGCAAACAGACGCCAGCGGCACCCTGCTGTCTCACTTTCCGGATACAAGCGTACTGGATGAATTGACCCATCAGATGGTGATGTTCGGTTTTCTCTTTCTGACCATCGGGATCATTACGGGTGCGGTTTGGGCCAATTCAGCCTGGGGGCGCTACTGGGGATGGGATCCGAAGGAGACCTGGTCGCTGATCACCTGGTTTGTATACGCTACCTTGCTGCATGCCAGACTCATGCGGGGTTGGCACGGAAAGCGCATCGCCTTTCTGTCAATGGCCGGATTTTTGGCGGTCCTTTTTACCTATTTCGGCGTCAATTACCTGCCGGGCCTGCACAGCTATGGCGCGGGGTGATGATTTTTCCCGAATCATGCATAAGAATGAATGCGAAACTGTTTTATGCTTGAATAATATGGACCCGGAAAAATTTAAGATTACAGCGATAATCCCCACCATGTAAATTAATGATGAGGGTCATTTTTTCTCATCATTTTTCACCCTTCGGGTTCGCCCTGTTGAATTTCGCTCTGGGAACACTGAAATGTCTTGCAGATGAAATTCTCCAACTCGTGTAAAATTCAGGTTTTCACTTGACAAAAAAAATGTCTTTGGGATACACAATCCTTTCACACATTCGTTCTTCCGAACAAGGGATATTGGAACATCGTCAACTACAGAGAAAACGGAGCTTCCATGAACACAATCGATGACAAGGCCACAGAAGCGGCTGAGCCAGCAGGCGGCGGCGACAGCGTTTCGATTGATGACCCTGCCGACCCTGCGGTTTCCAACGGGGCTGAAAAAGACCATCAGGCGCCCTTGAGCCAGTCAGCCGGTCCCGTCATTCTTTTTTTCCTCCTTGGACTTGCAGCCAGCCTGGTCGTGGGGTGGGGCGTTTTCCCCAAGCTCCTGTATTCCCAAAAGAAACAACCCTTCAATTTCGACCATGCCCTTCATGTCGAGGTGGTGGATGCCGGATGCGAAAGCTGTCATTTCTTTCGGGATGACGGCAGTTTTTCCGGCGTGCCGAAACTGGAACAATGTACCGGATGCCATGAGGAGCAGCAGGGTGAGTCGGCCGACGAAAAAACGTTTGTAACCGAATATGTCGCCAAGGGAGTGGAAGTTCCCTGGCTGATATATTCCCGCCAGCCGGACAGTGTGTTCTTTACCCATGCCGCCCATGTCAAAACGGCGAAAATGGAATGTGTCATCTGCCACGGACCCATTGGCGAGTCGGAACAGTCACGCGTTTATGAAGAAAACAGGATTACCGGTTACAGCCGGGACATCTGGGGGAAAAATATTGCCGGGCTCAAGAAAAACAGCTGGGACCGCATGAAAATGGACGATTGTGCCGAGTGCCATGCCGGCCAGATGGATGCAACCGAGAGTGAAGCAGCTAAATCATCGTTGGGCAGATTGTTCACAAACGTTGTGAGCATTCCCTTCCCCAATTCAACCAAAACCGGCAGAAAATCCAGTGTTCAAACCGATAGAGAAGCGTGTTTTGTATGCCACAAATAAACCCTGCAGTTGCAACAACAGGGTAAAGACGGTGGACAGTCTGATGGAAGGTTGCCAATCTGTTTTATGATAAGGGGTAGCGTCTATGAAAATAGATAGAAGAAGTTTTCTGTCGTTTGTAATTGGTGGGGCTGCCGGAACGGCTCTTTCTCCTTTGCCCTATAAGCTGACAGACGATCTTTCGATATGGTCACAGAATTGGCCGTGGACGCCGGTTCCGCCGGACGGGGAAGTAAGTTATGTGAATTCCACCTGCACCCTTTGCCCCGGCGGGTGCGGCATATCGGTTCGCAAGGTAGACCACCGTGCGGTTAAGATAGAAGGCATGAAAGGGCACCCGATCAATGACGGCGGCATCTGCCTGCTGGGCCTGTCCGGGCTCCAGTTGCTCTATGGACCCACCCGGGTTCAGCAACCCTTGCAACGCGTGGGCCGGCGGGGGGAAGGACGCTGGCGTGCCATTTCATGGCCGGACGCGATTTCACAAGTTGTCGCAAAAATGCGTGAACTCAGATCCGATAATAAACCCCATACCGTCGGCTGCATCCTGGGGTCGGACCGCGGGACCGTGCCGCTATTATTTGAGCGGCTCTTGACGGCCTACGGTTCACCCAACCTGATGCGAACGCCCTCCTCTTTGGATTCCTATGAGCTTGTGCTCCATGTCATGCAGGGGGTCCAGGCCATGGCGGGCTTTGATCTGGAAAACGCCACGTTTGTGTTAAGTTTCGGCAGCGGATTGATTGACGGGTGGGGTTCACCGGTGCGCATGTCCCGGGCAAACAGCGCCTGGCGCCAAAATAATGCCAAAGTCATACAGGTTGAACCGCGGTTGTCCAACACGGCCGCCAAAGCGGACCAGTGGCTTGCGATCCATCCGGGCACCGAAGCGGCGCTGGCCTTGGGGATGGCGCATGTGATCATCAAAGAATCGCTGTATCATAAAGAATTTGTTGAAAATAATGCTTTTGGTTTTTCCGATTGGCGCGACGGCAAGGGACAATCCCGTATGGGGTTTAAACAGTTGGTTCTTGAGGCGTATGGCCCGGACAAGGTGTCCCAGATTACCGGGATAAAGGCCGATGAGATCGAATCCCTGGCCCGCGGTTTTGCCCGGGCCGCCCGGCCCCTGGCAATCTGCGGCCGGGGCCGCGGCACGACCCCCGGGAGCACCGGCGAGTTTATGGCGGTACACGCCCTGAATGCGCTGGTGGGCAATATCAACAGGCCCGGCGGGGTATGGGCGCTGCCGGAACCGGACTACATCAGCTGGCCGGAATTTGAAATGGACAATGTTGCGGCCCAGGGGATGCAGCGCGGTTCCATCGACGGGGCCGGCAGCCAGTCGTATCCCTTTACCCGTTCTCTGCTGAACCGGTTGCCGGAAGTATTGAATGCCGGCGGTGATTATGGTCTCCAGATGCTGATGGTCCACGGGGCCAACCCCTGCTATACGCTGCCGGACAGTAAAACCGTTCTAACGGCGTTTAACAAGATCCCCTTTGTGGTCAGCTTTTCCTCCTATATGGACGAAACAGCCAAAAACTCAGACCTGATCCTGCCGAATCACATGTATCTGGAACGATATGAAGATGTGCCGGCACCGTCCGGCCTGTCGAAGCCGTTTATCGGTTTTACCCGGCCGGTGGTCCCGCCTCAGTTTAACACCCGCCACACGGGCGATGTTGTAATTCAAATTGCCAGAGCGTTGAGCGGCACGGTCGGCCGGGCGTTTCTCTGGGGCAGCTATGAAGAGTGCCTGAAAAAAACCTTAGCCGGCAAATGGCAGGCATTGGAAGACGAAGGTTTCCAGCATCAACCGGCGTTTAAACCACCGGCCG
Organism: Desulfobacterales bacterium; assembly: GCA_029211065.1. Taxonomy (NCBI): domain Bacteria; kingdom Pseudomonadati; phylum Thermodesulfobacteriota; class Desulfobacteria; order Desulfobacterales; species Desulfobacterales bacterium. The sequence continues at coordinate 9,557 of JARGFK010000074.1, read as the reverse complement.
GCCCAAAAGCGTTTGAAACGGTTTCCCGGAAGCTTGAATTCTTTAGCACGGCCATCCATGCAGAAAAAAAAGAAGATCTTGTCGCACTGCCGCATTTCAGTCCGGTTGAACCCGAAGGGGATAAATCCACATACCCCCTGGTGCTGATACCGTACGATACCATGCGCCTGGCGGCCGGTTTTATCGGCACGCCGCCTTTCATGATCAAGACGGTGGAGGATACGGTGTTAAAGGGCGCGCATGTACTGGTTGAAGTGAATCCGGAAACCGCCAAAGGGTTCGGCCTTTCCGAAGGCAAAACCGCTGTGCTGACAACACCCAAGGGTCAGATAACCGTCAATATTCATCTCTTCGACGGCATTCTACCGGGGGTTGTGGCCATGCCGAGGGGTCTGGGACACAGCGCTTATGACAAGTATCTGGCGGGCAAGGGATTTAATTTCAATGAGGTGATCGGTCCGGCGCCGGATCCGGTTTCCGGGCTGGATGCCGCCTGGGGAATTCGCGCCAGGTTGCATAAGGTTTGAAATCAACCAGGACCTTGAACCGGGCTTTATTTTGGGGCGATATAAGAAGAAAGCGGACTGCTGCATTAATCGAACGAGGATCAGATGAAAGAAGAAGGCAAGGGCAAAAACGCTAATAAGTTTGGGATGGCAATCGATCTGGACAAATGCACCGGGTGCGGATCCTGCATGGTGGCCTGCATGGCCGAAAACAACGTGCCGTTTAAAGCCGATGAATCCAATAAGCTTGACAGCATCACCTGGATGCGGGTTTACAAGCTTACAAACGGCAAACCTTTCCCGAACGCAGATATCTGCTACCTGCCGCGCCCGTGTATGCACTGCGGCGGCAAGGGGGACCACGGCCATTCCCCCTGCGTGTCGGTGTGCCCGGCAACCGCAACGGACTACAGCATGGAAACCGGCATCGTCAGCCAGATTTATACCCGCTGCTTCGGATGCCGGTACTGCATGGCCGCCTGTCCCTACCATGCCCGCTATTTTAACTGGTGGGATCCGGTCTGGCCTGCCGGTATGGAAAAATACCTGAGCCCGAACGTTTCCGCACGCATGCGGGGTGTGGTTGAAAAGTGCAGTTTCTGTTTCCACCGCTACCAACTGGCCAAAGACCGGTCATTTGTGGAAGGGCGGCGAGAAGTTAAAGAGGATGAATATCAGACCGCCTGCACCCAGGCCTGTCCGGCGGGCGCCATCACGTTCGGGGATTTGAATAATCCGGATCATCGCATTCATCAACTGGTCAAACCGGATCCCCGTCATGGGGGTCGCCCGCAAAACCCCACGGCTTTCCGTTTGCTTGAAAGACTTCAAACCAACCCGAAGGTCTATTATATTTCAAGCAAGGAATGGGTCCGCCGGGCCGGAGATAATAGTATTAAAAAAGAAAGTACATAAGCCCGCTAAGGGGGTAAACCATATCAAATTAAATCGGTTCGTATTGAGGAGCAAATAATATATGGATTCCACATTAATACCCAAAGGCGTAAAACGTTGTCCGATCGGGCAATTTGCTATGGGGCTCGGCCCGGTGAGCGTCATTTTGTTGTGGGGCGTTTTTGCCATGCTGCTGGTGTGGATAAAGGGGCTTAATCAGACCAACATGAATGACAATTACGGGTTTGCGCTGTGGATATGGGCGGACCTGGCGATTATTGCCCTGGGCGGCGGCGCTTTTTTTACCGGGTTTTTAAGATATATCATCGGTAAGGACGAGCTTAAGAATATTATCAATTACGCCGTCTTGGTCGGTTTCGTATGTTATGTTTCCGCCCAGATGATTCTCGGCATGGATGTGGGGCAGCCTTTGAGGGGCTGGTTTATATTCTGGCACGCAAATGTCCATTCCATGCTGACGGAAGTCGCCTTCTGTCTGACCGCCTATCTGGGCGTGCTTATCATCGAATACGTTCCACTGATCCTGGAGAACCGCCAGATCGACAAGGTCCCGTTTTTTCACAACCTGGGCCACAACATGCATGAAATCATGGTTGTCTTTGCCGCCACCGGCGCTTTTCTGTCTTTCTTTCACCAGGGCTCTTTAGGGGGTGTTTCCGGTGTTCTTTTTGGACGCCCGTTTGGCTATCGAGAAGGCATCTTTATCTGGCCCTGGACTTTTTTTCTGTTTACCTGGTCGGCCGCCGCCGGTGGGCCCTGTTTTACGATCCTGGTCACCAAAATCACTGAAGCCATCACCCGAAAGAAACTGGTGAAAGACAACGTGATTGAACTGCTGGCAAAAATATCCGGCTGGATGCTGGCAACCTATATTATTGCTAAAATAATTGACACCATCTACTGGGCCACCGTTACAGCGCCGTCTTTGGGGTTTTCATTTAAGTTCTTCTATTCAAACAACGCTTTTTACGGGTTTTGGATTCTGATGCTCGAAATTATTCTCGGTGGAATTATACCGGCGGCTATTTTAATTACCGATAAATGGCGCAAAAACCCCGGTCTTTTTATAACTGCCATTGTCCTGGCAGTGATCGGAGTTTGCGTTAACCGCTGGGTGATGGTCCTGCAGGTGCTGGCGGTACCGGTTATGCCCTTTGACAGCTGGACGATGTATATTCCCAGCTGGCAGGAAGTCGCGACCACCCTGTTGCCGATTATGGGCGGTATTATTCTGATTTCGTTATCATATAGATATTTACCGATTTTTCCTCAGGAAAAGGAATTAAACCCGTTAGATTAAAACCATCTGTTTTGATATCAGCACGTAAGGAGAATCACCATGTTCCCTTTTAATTTTGAATGGATATGGGACATGTCCCATATGGTCTTTATGGGGGGGCTTCATTACGCCCTGACCATCATCACTCTGGGCATGGCCTATTGTGTGATCAAGGCGGCTTATGATACCTACAAGGGCAAGGGCGGCCAGCACGACTAAATCGGGTATCCGGGCGGGCAATACATAAAAGCGCCGACTTCACCTTGCCGGGGGAAGTGGCGCTTTTTTTTTGCAAATTAAAATTTATCTGACTCATTAAGTTGGATCGTCTCTATAAACTCATGAGGATAACTTTTGCCTAAATTGTCTTAATAAGCTCATAAGGATAAATTTTAAATGGATAAAATCGTGATTGAGGGGGGCCGCACCCTTCAGGGGGAGGTAACCATCAGCGGCGCTAAAAATGCCGCCCTTCCCATCCTGGTGTCCTCGCTGCTGACGGATGGAGAGAACACGTACAGCAATGTCCCCAACCTTCAGGACATCCAGACCATCAAGCTGCTCCTGGCCAATTTAGGCGCACGGACTGAATCCGACGGCAGCAACGTGCGGATTGATGCCAGCGGATTGTGCAACCACGAAGCCCCCTATGACCTGGTGCGAAAAATGCGAGCGTCCATCCTGGTGCTGGGGCCCCTGGTGGCAAGGCTTAAACGGGCGCGGGTGTCGCTGCCCGGCGGCTGTTCCATCGGCGAGCGGCCGATCAATCTGCATTTAAAAGGACTCCGGCAGCTGGGCGCTACGATTGAACTGGCCCATGGCTATGTCGAAGCATCGGCGGAGCGGTTGGTGGGCGATGAAATATATTTTGATATTCCCACGGTAACCGGCACCGAAAATTTAATGATGGCCGCGGTCCTGGCCGAAGGTGTGACCGTGCTGCAAAATGCCGCTCGCGAACCCGAGATAATCGCACTGGCGGATACCCTCAATAAGATGGGGGCAAAGGTGCAGGGGGCCGGCACTTCGGTCATTACCATAACAGGGGTATCGGCGCTGCATCCGGCGTCCGTTGCCGTTATACCGGACCGGATCGAAACCGGGACGTTCATGGTTGCGGCAGCCCTGACCGGCGGCGATATTACCATCCAGGGCTGCCGGCCGGAGCATCTTGAAGCCGTCATCCACAAGCTCGGCCAGAGCGGCGCCATCATATCGACTTCAAAAAATTCAATGCGGGTCTTGGGGTCGGGTGACATTGCCAGCGTTGATTTTAAAACGCTCCCCTATCCGGGGTTTCCCACCGATATGCAGGCCCAGGTTATGGTGCTCATGTCCGTTGCCGGCGGGTTGAGCATGATTGTGGAGAGTATTTTTGAAAACCGGTTTATCCATGTCAGCGAGCTCAAGCGGATGGGGGCTGATATCACCATTTCCGGCAATACCGCCATGGTAAAAGGGGTACCGCATCTTTCGGCCGCGCCGGTGATGGCAACCGATCTGAGGGCAAGCGCGTCCCTGATTCTGGCCGGCCTGATTGCAAAGGGCAAAACCGAGGTCAATCGCGTCTATCATCTCGACCGCGGATATGAGGGCATCGAGGAAAAATTTTCACGATTGGGGGCGGCGATACGGCGGGTCAAGTAGTTGAAAAGGGTTCCAGGGTTCAGGGTTCAAGGGTACAAGTGAAAAGCAAATTATAGCAGTTGTCAAAATAGCGCAGCGTTTCAGCGTCCGGACAATTCCGTTTCTTCAATTACCATAGTTGTTAACCCTCATTTTATATAAAGACGCGTACCGGTTCGACAGTCCATAACGCTTATCCTTCTGCGGGAGAGGTTCGGTTATGACCGATAAGGTTTTCGCCCGACCGGTTATTCCGCTTTTATTCGCCTTTATAGTCGGTATAGCCGCCGGGCTGGGGGTTTCCGGACTTGACGGGTGGGCATATCTACTGGTTGCGGCAAGCACCATTGCCATCTGCACCGGCCTGATACAGAATAAAACAGCCCGTACGCTGCCGATTATGCTGTTTCTATCCCTGGGGTATCTTGCCATACAGCCCTGGGCAGCACCGAATTTTTCCGCCAACCACGTGATGCGATTCATCGATTCAGGTCCTTGCAAAATCAGCGGGACCGTCGACAGCCAACCGGTCATATATCCCCATCGGGTACGATTTGTTTTAGATGTGGAAGCCATTGAGGCGGCAACCGCCGGTCCGGTATATGGCCGGATCGTTGTGTCGGTCTGGGGGGACGGCCCAATACTCTCCAGCGGGGATCGCGTTGCCTTTACAGGCGCGATCCGGGCGTTCCGGAATTTCAACAACCCGGGTCGATTTGATTACCGGCGTTATATGAATTTCAATCATATCTGGGGCGCCGCCCACGTCCAGGCAAAAGGGCTGCAGATCCTTAATGGAAATCCGGCGCCGCCAGTTCGGGTCGATATTAAAACAGCGCGAAATCGAATTTCGGAACTTATCGACAAAACCGGGGAGGGGGAACATCAGGGGGTTCTAAAGGCCCTGATCATCGGTGAACGCGGCCATATTTCCGATGAGATGATCACGGCCTTTAATCGGGCCGGGGTGAGTCATCTCCTGGCCATTTCCGGGCTTCATGTCGGGATCGTCGCCACCGCGGCCTTCGCTTTTTTTCAATGGCTGCTTCAATGGATCCGGCCGTTGTTGTGGCGGGCCTGGACGCGCAAGGGCGCTGCGCTGCTGACCCTGATCCCGGTGCTTATATACGGCCTGCTGGCCGGGATGTCGCCGTCCACCCAGCGGGCCGTGATCATGGTCGCGGTATTCCTGCTCACTTTTTTACTGGAAACCGACCAGGACCTGATCAATACGCTGGCAGTTGCCGCAATGGCGATTCTGACTATTTATCCGCCGGCGCTTTTTTCCATTTCTTTTCAGTTATCGTTTTCAGCGGTTTTCTTCATCGTTTGCGGTCTTGCCGGAACCCAAAGGGGCCATCAGCGGCCGGGCCTGTTCCGTAAGCTGTTTATTTTTATCATGGTGTCTTTTTTGGCGGTGTTGGGAACCCTGCCGCTTGTTATGTTTTACTTTAATCAGGTATCGCTGGTGGGCCTGCTGAGCAATCTCGTGCTGATACCGCTGATCGGGTTTGTGGTGGTGCCGCTGAGCCTGACAGCGGTGTTCATCTATCCGATCAGTCCAGCCGGGGCGTTGTGGTGTTTAAAGGCCGGGGCCGGGATCCTGAATCCGTCGCTGGATATCGTAAAGTTTTTCGCCGGACTGCCGTTTGCGGCCATCAAAACGATCACCCCCAACTATGTTGAAATCGCCTGCTATTACGGTCTGGCAGGGTTGCTGTTTTATTGGCGGCAGGACCGGTTACGAAAAGCGATCGACCCAGTGGGACATCCGCAACCTTCAGAAAGAGATGCTTCGGCGGAAGAAGAACCGGACGGGCCTGTGCACCGAACTGCCGGGGCCGGCAGCCGGATTCGCAACCGTGTTTATCGCTTCTGTCAGCGAATGCCTCTGAAAAAACATCTGGCCGCTATGGCAGCGGGCGTCTTGCTGCTGGCAGCCGGCGTCGATGCCGGCTACTGGTATTATCAGCGGCTCCTACATCCCGCCCTCCGGGTGACGGTCATTGATGTCGGTCAGGGAAACGCTGCGCTGCTGGAACTGCCCAAGGGCTATACCATGCTGGTTGACGGGGGCGGTTTTTCCGACAACTCCAGTTTTGATGTGGGCGCCCAGGTGGTGGCCCCCCTGCTGTGGCGAAAGAAAATAAAGACCATCGATGCCCTGGTTCTGAGCCACCCCAACAGCGATCATTTAAACGGGCTGCTGTATATCGCCGAACACTTTAACGTTAAAGAAATTTGGGCAAACGGGCAGCCTGCCGCAATCCGGAGCTATGAACGGTTTTTGGAAATCATCCAAAAAAACAACATCCGGATGCCCGGGTTTGACACACTTGCCCGCAACCGTGAAATAAACGGGGTCCGGCTCAACATCATCTATCCGCTGCCGAAATTTTTTGAAAAGAGCGCAGCGGAAAAATGGCGCAACCTGAACAACAATTCCCTGGTCGTCCAGGTTCGGTTCGGCGCTAAAACGATACTCTTTACCGGCGACATCATGGCGCCGGCCGAGGCGGAGCTGGTTTCAGCAACAGGCGCAACGCTGGCCGGCGACGTTCTGGTTTCCCCCCATCACGGCAGCGCCAAGTCCAACTCGGATGTGTTTCTGGACGCTGTTTCGCCGAAAGTAGTCATTGTTTCAGCCGGCTGGAAAAACAGATTCCATTTCCCGCATGAATCGGTTCTGGAAAAATACCACCGCCGGGGATATCGGTTGTTTCGGACGGATACCGATGGGGCGGTTTTCATTACCACGGACGGCACTGATTTAGAAATCCGTCCGTTTCTGACCCATAACAGTTAATTAACCCCATAAACCCTATCGTTGCAAAAGTCGAGAATGCCCCAGGTCCGCGGCGTCAAGGGTGAAGCCGTAGTAATTTACTGCGAACCCTTGGCAACAAAGGAGATGGGGTATTATCGGCTTTCCCGGCCTGTTGGGTCGTAGCTGAAAGCGAAGCCCAAAGGGTAAATAACACGGAGAACAAATCACTATTTCTGGAAATACCTTGAGGTTGTGTCTTGGCCGAAGCCTATGTATTGCATCAAAGCCTTTGTTTAAGCTGTTTTACAAGAGTCACGCCGTGTTATTTATGCAACTATAGGGTAAACCTTCCCGCTGAAGGCGGGATGGTCCGAGCTATATGCTTTGCGGGAATGAGAGTTACTTGTTCTCTCACCCGCTCCCTCTGGTCGTTTGAGCACACAGAGAGCACAGAGGAAATTATTTTGATCTGATTCGCTGAGAGGGCGAATCAGATCAACCATCAGCCCTTTCGGGGTCATCTTTATGATGATAGCTGGATCAATGTATGTAACATTTGAACTGAACCGCGTAGCGCGGTGGTTTTGACAGAATCCGGATACCTGTCCCGAAAGATAGCGGGATCAAGGATTCTGTCAAAAAATCTTAACTCTCTGTGTTCTCAGCGATCTCTGTGAGAGACAGAAAATACAACATTATGGACCCTTTTAGGGTCGCCATTAAGTCACCCCTTTTAGGGGTGGTTGTTAACTTTGCAGTTTACAGCATGTCCGGTGACCGGGGTCTGTACTTGTTATCTTTACCCTTGACACCCCGGCGCCTGTTCGTTAAAATCCGCCGCAAGAACAAGAAAAATTTCCATTCTCCTGTCTTTACATTTTGCGGCATAATTCTTATTCAATTTGTCATTCCGGGCTTGACCCAGAATCCAGCGCTTTTCTATCCCGCTTTGAGCGGGGTTGCTTTTACAGAAATAATGGCCTTTGAGACGGTCAATCCCGTCTGAAAAATCGAACTACAACAAATCATCTAGGGGACTCGCAACTCCCTGTCCGCCCTGCTGGAGGACATGGGTATAGATCATGGTGGTGGATACATCGCTATGGCCTAAAAGTGCCTGTATCGTGCGGATATCCGTTCCGCGTTGCAGCAGATGGGTGGCAAAACTGTGACGAAACGTATGCGCGGTGATTATTTTGGTCAAGCCGGCCTTGCGAACCGCCGTTTTGATGGCTTTATTGACAACGGATGGATCGATATGATGCCGGCGTGTGACGTCGCTTCTCGGATCTGTGGATCGGGCGCTGGCAGGAAAAACATATTGCCAGCCCCACTCTTTTGCGGCATTGATGTATTTGCGGGCCAAGGCATAGGGCATATAGACTTCACCATAACCCTGGTTCAAGTCATTTTCATGGATGCGCTTCACTTTGGATAAGTGATCGCTCAAAAAGGGTGTGATGGATGATGGGAATGTCGTTATCCGATCCTTGGCGCCTTTTCCGGAACGAACAGTGATCGTTTTCGGTTCATAATCAATGTCTTGCACCCGCAACCGGATCGCCTCAGATATGCGCAGACCACTGCCATACAAAAGCTTTACGACAAGCTGCGGAGTTCCGCTCGTAAAGCTGATGACCTTGGCGGTCTCCTCGCGGCTCAGGACCACCGGAACGTTCACTTTTCTATGGGCGCGCACGGCATTGATTTCATTATCCAGCGGCAGTTTTAGCACCTTTTTATATAGAAAAACCAGTGCATTCATCGCCTGGTTTTGGGTAGCCGGAGCTACGTTTTCCCGGACTGCAAGATGGGTCAAAAAGGCTTCAATCTTTTTTTCACCATCGGAAAGATCTTGCCGGGATTTCATTCCGTGAAATTGAACGTACCTTTTAATCCAGTCGCAATAGGTTCGTTCGGAATGAATCGAGTAATGATGAAGCCGCATGAAATCATGAACTTCATCCATTAATTTGTTGTTGGTTTGTGTTGACATGCCGCTAAAATTGATTTTTTTATTGAAACTTTTTGTATTATCGGGTTCAATATCAAGTGAATTTTAATAAATCAACAAAAACCTATTATCAGGGCAAAACTGCCCGAAAACTCAATTATCAGGGCAAATCTACCTGATAATCAATGGTTGAACTAAGCGCTTCGCGCAGTTAATTTCTACACAATTCTATCTTTCGATTCAATTCACATTTTTGATCACCCTGAAAAGGGTGTGGTACACCTCCTTTACCCAAATTAATAAACCCCAAAAAAGGAGGTATACCATGACACCCTTGCGACAGCGGATGATCGAAGACCTGCAACTCAAAGGCTACAGCGGCAGCACTCAGACCCTATATGTCAGTGCCGTTCGCCAGTTGTGCGAGCATTTCGGTAAAACGCCCGGCAACATTACCGAAGAGGACCTGCGAGTTTATTTCCTGCATGGCAAAAACGTTAAAAAGTGGAG
>JARGFK010000073.1 GCA_029211065.1 Desulfobacterales bacterium | reverse complement strand
CAAGCTGCGCCATTTTTTGAGCCGTCGCCTGACGGTCATCACCGAACACTCGAGCCATTTGACAAGTTGTCCGATGGTGGCGGTTTTTTGTCGCCGGAATTGGTCCAGAACCTGTTTTTCATCCATGGCCCACCTGATAATGTATACGCTTTTGGGTTAATATTGCGCATATGTTATCATAGGTTCAGGCACTGGATCAACCCTTTTTCCCTTGATTATCAGGCAAATTACGCCTAAATACACCTCATTGACATGAATTTTAACAAAACGCATACTTATTCACGATTTAGCCGCTAACCCAGACGCAATAACGATAAGGCTTTTCACAAATCCAACCGTCATTTGCGCACATAGAAAAAATCCCTCGGCTTTAGAACCATAATGTCTTGAAATCCTGATAATTTTAATAAGTGTTGATCGCCGCTTACAATTGTTTGGCATTTACCGGCAACTGCACATTCAAAGAATTTATCGTCATCAGGGTCTTCACATACAAATATATCGATATCTTGATGATCAACGAACTGCCCATGAATTGTAACCATTTCAATAATTGGTAATATATCGACTGCCGGGAATTTGGATGCCAAAGCTTCAGCAACTTGTCGATATTCATTAAGGATTTCTTGTGAAAGTAAAATTTGAATACATTTGTTTCGCCATGCCTCCAGAATTTTTGAGGGAGGGCCGCTGAAAAATATCCCTGATATAAATACATTCGTATCAAGGACAACTATCAATTCTTCTTTCCTCTAGCTTTTAAAATAGCGTCGTCAATATCAGACTTTTTGATTCCGGCCAGTTTCCCTTTTTTTCTTGCCTCTGTAATAAGAGCGCCAAATTCATCAAGCGATGGCTGTGCTATTCTTTTCAAAATGACAACGTCTTTTTCACCGACAACGACGAATTGTGAACCCGCCTTTAAATTCAGTTGCTTCCTTATATTTTCAGGTATGACAATTTGTCCTTTTGAAGACATTTTTGTTGTTGAAACATTTGCCATGACAAACCTCCAGATGTCGAATTGTCTTACTGGTAAGATTATATGGCGACCTAATTCAAAAAGCAAGCCTTAATGTTTATGTGGTATCAATAAGAGAACCATACGCATTGCCTGAATCCCAAAGAAGATTATATGAATCTGATCGTTTAAGACATCTCTTCAAAACCTCAGCGTTTCAACAGTCTCGAAAACCTGATATATGTCTGACTTTTCAGAAAATTAATTCGAGGCTATTCCTCCTTTTCAAATTCCTTTTTAAACTTCAGCGAGCGCTGGAGATACAGTTTCAGCTTCTGCTGGACTTTATGATAAAGGCTCTCTTCGGGTTAGTCGCCGTCCCGGTCGGGTTTTCCGGCAGGAACCCCTCAATTTTCTGGTTGACGCAGCCGATGGCCTGAACCTGCCCTTTCTGGTTGACCGACGATAAATATAATCCTGCCGCAAGTCTGAAATTCGAGGTCATAACGAAGTGTGGCTTTGATAAAAGAGGTCTGTCAGTATCTTTCAACGATGAGACAGATACCCTGTCCCCCGCCTCCGCAGATTGTCTCCAGGCCCCAGCGGGCCTTGCGACGTTTCATTTCATGCAGAAGCGTCACCAGACGCATGGTCCCCGTTGCCCCGATCGGATGCCCCAGGGAAATCCCCGAACCGTTCACGTTCACCTTGGTTTCCATCGCCTGTTCACTAATCCCGCACATCCGGGCATCTGCGAGGCACTGAACGGCAAAGGCTTCCTGAATCTCGATCAAATCTAAATTGTCGATTGTAATCCCGGCCTTCTCCAGGGCCTTAGCCACGGAGGCCGGTACCGCCGGATACGTCACAGTCGGGTCCGTCGCAGCGACCGCACAGGACCGGAAATAGCCAAGGGGCGCTATGCCCAGCGCTTTAGCTTTTGTTTCCGAGGTCAATACCACCGCCGCTGCGCCGTCGTTTTCCGATGATGAATTCCCTGCCGTACAGACGCCGTCAGGATAAACGGGTTTAAGCTTCGCAATCTTTTCCAATGTCGTGTCACGCCTCGGTCCCTCGTCCACAGAAAAGGGAACTTCGCCGCCCTTGCCGCCATTTACCGGTACAGGCACGATCTCATCGGTGAATATCCCTGCGTCCCAAGCAGCGACCGCACGCTGGTGACTCCGGATGGCCCATCGGTCGGCCTCCTCCCGTGAGACGCCCTCGCGCTTAGCCGCTTCTTCCGCCCACATCATCATCGAACCCAACTCTCCATAGCGACTGATCGGCTGCGACATGACGCGGGCACGCTGGATACGATCGTAGAAAGGGATTCCCCACATGGCCAGCGCCCCATGCCCTTTGGGCATGAATCCGTACTTTTCATGCCGTTTGCCCCCAAGGCCCCACTTGATATCCCCGGGGATATACAACTCGGCCTGGCTCATCGAATCCATCCCGCCTGCCACGACAACATCAGCGTTGCCGGTCTGGATCTTCATCGCCCCGAAGAAGACGGAATCCACCCCCGAGCAGCAGCGCCGGTCCAGGACAACTCCCGGAACAGTGTCCGGCCAACCTGCTTCCAATACCGACATGCGCGCCCCATTCGCACACTCGCCATTCTGGTAAGAGGTTCCCATGATGACGTCATCGATCATAGACGGGTCCACGTTCGCCTGTTTGGCTGCTTCGGCCAAGACAAACCCTCCCAAGCGATGCACGGAAACATCCTTAAGTGCGCCGCCGTACCCGCCGATCGCTGTTCTCACACCACTGAGGATAACCACTTTTTCCATTAAAGTTTTCTCCTTGGAATAGATACTTGTCTTTACAGGTTGATGTCGGTTCTCGGTTTTTTTTCACCGCTCGTGTAGTCGTACCAGCCCTTGCCGGTCTTGCGCCCCAAATCCCCTGAGGTCACTAGTTTGCGGAGACTTAGGGCCGGCCTCCATTTGGGATCCTTGAAATTCTCCCAAAGGGTCTCAACCACCGCAAGTCCTATGTCGAGACCCACAAAATCCTGAAGTTCGAAGGGACCCATTGGATGGCCTAGGCCGAATTTCATTGCCTTGTCGATATCCTCGATAGAGGCGACGCCTTCCGCAAGGCAGTTGTAAACCTCGTTTCGCAGGGCCGCGTTTATACGATTCACCAGAAAGCCCGGACCATCCTTGACAAGAACGCCGACCTTTCCGATTTTATCCGTGAGGTCCTTGATGACCTGCGCCGTTGCATCGGCTGTGTTCAGTCCCTTGATAATCTCTACAAGCTTCATGACCGGAACGGGACTGAAGAAATGCATCCCGATAAACTTGTCCGGTCGTTTTGTCGCCGTCGCCAATTCCGTAATGGGAATGGAAGAGGTGTTGGTGGCGAAAATGACACCCGGCGGACACATCTCATCCAGTTGCCGGAATAGATCCATCTTGTCCTGCTTTTTTTCAATGATGGCTTCAATCACGAGATCACAGTCCTTTGCTGAAGCCAGTTTTGTCGTCGTGGCAATGCGCTCCACAATCGCCGCCTTCTCAGACTCGGTGAGCTTGCCTTTGGCCACACTTGCCGCCAGGTTCTTCTCGAGGGCAGCCTGACCCTTCTTTACAAACTCATCGGTGATATCGTGAAGTACCACCTCATATTCAGCCATAGCCATGACCTGCGCAATGCCGGACCCCATGAAGCCGGCACCCACCACGATAATCTTTTTGATTTCCACAATTCCTTCTCCTTATATTAGTTCGGTCTTCCTGTAATCGTCCGCCTTTTATCAAAGTGCAAATGGCCGTCATCGGCTATCGAGGTTATTCATCCTTTTCAAATTCCTTTTTAAACTTCACCGAGCGCTGTAGATACAGTTTCAGCTTCTGCTGGACCTTGTGGTAGAGGGTCCCTTCGGGGTAGTCGCCGTTCGGGTCGGGTTCTCCGGCAGGAACCCCGGTCAGGATTTCGATGCCCTCGGCCACGGTTGCAACCTGATACACATGAAACTTTCCGTCTTTAACCGCATCAACCACTTCCTTTTTCAGCATCAGGTTCTTTACGTTTGCCTGGGGAATGATGACGCCCTGTTGCCCGGTCAACCCTTTTGATTTGCAGACCTCAAAAAACCCTTCTATTTTCTGGTTAACGCCGCCAATGGCCTGGACCTGCCCTTTCTGGTTGACCGATCCGGTCACGGCGATTCCCTGGTGAATCGGAATGTCGGAGAGGCTGGAAAGAATGGCATACAGTTCCGTTGAAGAGGCGCTGTCGCCGTCAATGCCGCCGTAACTTTGCTCGAATGTCAGACTGATGGAAACGCTGAGGGGATATTTCTGGGCAAACGTCCGCCCCAGATAACCGGAAAGTATCAGAACGCCCTTGTCATGGGTTTTCCCGCTTAATTTGGATTCCCGTTCAATGTTAACAACGCCTTCTTTGCCCATAAAGGTTTCGGCTGTAATCCGCGCCGGCCGCCCGAAGGAAATATCGCCGATTTTATAAACCGCAAGGGCGTTGACCTGACCGGCCGCATATCCATCCACATCGATAAAAATCGTGTTGTCCACGTAGGATTCGTGCAGTTTTTCCTCATACAGATTGTAACGAAAACGATATTGATTAAACGCCTTGGTTACATATTGGTCCGTAACGCGCTCGGCGCTGTCCGCCCGCGCCCAGTAGTCGGCTTCTTTGATGACCCCGACGATTTGGCCGAAACGCAGCGAAAGCTTGTGTTTATTGGACGCATATTTTTCACCGTACTCCACGATGGAGACGACCCCGTCGGGAGTAAACGGCAGCAGGTTTTCTTCCTTGCAGACCCGGGCAATGAACTGGGAATACTGCCGGATGGTACTATCCGTGCGGTTGACTTCATTGTCAAAATCAGCCCTGACTCTAAAAATTTTGTTAAACTTGGAATCATAATTCTGAAGCAGCTGAAAGGGTTCATAACGACCCAGCAGAATCACCTTCACTTCCAAAGGAATCGGCTCCGGACGCAAGGATGCCGTGCCAAACCCCAGACCGGTCGGTGCATCTTCAATGAACAGGCGTTTGTTCTGCAGCGCCCTTTTCAATGCCGACCAGACCAGTTGGTTCGTCAGAACCGATTCGACCTCCATGATTAAATAGCCGCCGTTGGCCCTTAAAAGGGAGCCGGCCTGGATCAGGTTAAAATCTGTTGAAACAGTTCCCATATAGGATCTTTTTTCAATTTGGCCAAAAACGTTTTGATACGTCGGGTTTGTTTCAAATATTACCGGTGCGCCTTTTGTTGCCGTATGATCGACCAGAACATTGACCCGATACCTGTCAAAGTTTGTTTTGGGCGCTTGCATTATGAACCCTTCGCCCGGGTCGCCTTCTTCCCGCGACCGAATAAAACTTTCAACATTTTCTACGATATCGGCCTGCACCTCATCGAGATACATCGAAATAGCCTTGTTGGCCTTGTATTCATCCCGTAAAATTTCGAGACGATTTTTTACGGCATACAGGGTAACTTCCATCACCAGTTTTTCAACCTCGTTGCGCTGTTCATGGCTCAAGCGGCTAAGCTCCCGTTCGGTTGCTTCAAAATCCGAATGAACCACGCGAATATTTTCTTTTATTTTCGCCTGCTCCGCATCTGTCAGTTTTTGGAATTCTTCCTGTGATAATAATTTTTCTTCCTTCAGCGGCATAGCCTGAAAGCCCGTTTTGGTCCGGCTGATCTGCAAATTCTTCTTCCGGGCGGATTTTTCCAACTTATCGACATAGGCTTCTTTTTGTTTGCCGTACTTATTTTGAATTTCGGTCTGCCGGTCTAAAAAACGCTTGTTTTCAAAAACTTTGGGCAATTCGCTTTTCAGGTCCATTACCAGCCGGTTCATTCTGCGGCTGAATTGAATTCCCTGACCGGGTAACACCGCGATGGGACGGGGGCGATATTCGTCTCTGAAATTGTTCACCATACACCAGTCGTTCGGCGTCGGCTGTTTTTGAGCAAACTGGGTGACAATATCTTTTACGATGGTGGACTTGCCGGTCCCCTCGATCCCGGTGACAAATATGTTGTATCCGGGACTTTTCATATTCAACCCGAAATCGATGGCCTGGACCGCCCGTTTCTGCCCGATCACTTTATCCAGCGGCTCTATTTTTGAAGTGTCAGTAAAATCGAATATGGCAGGATCACAGGCGCATCTCAATTCGGAAGGTGTAAGTTCTTTTTTGTGAGACATGATTTCCCCTTTCATTCATCAACGATAAGGCCTATTTTTACCGATCATTATAGGCATAATCGACATTCCCGCGACAAGCTCTTTTTTGAAATCCATCCCGGCAAGTCAGAAAGCGTTCCGGGTTGCACATAAATAATCACCACGCGTCAGCTACCCTGCGGTTATAGCTTGACCTTATGGTATAAAAATAATACGATTCGGACCTAACCTGCCGACACATTCATTCCGGATTCATAAAGCGCATATTGTTTTATTAGGAACATCTTATATGGCAAACGAAACCAATGGTCTGGTTCTGGTTTTAAGCGGTGGCGGCGCCCTGGCGGCATATCAGGTGGGTTTTCTCAGGTGCATCGCTAAAAATTTTCCGGGCCTCCGGTTTCACATCATGACAGGCGTTTCCTCCGGCGCCATTAATGCGGCCTTTCTTGCCAACAGTAATGTTAATTTTTCTGAAACCGTGGATGAACTCATTCAAATATGGCGAAATCTCACGATTGAACAGGTTTTTCGTGTCGACACCCTGAACCTGGTGGGGCATTTCTTAAGTTGGGGGGCTTCTCTGGTATCAGGCGGTATTCCCAAAACTTATGCGAAACGGGGTCTGGTTGACACAGCGCCGCTGCGAAAATTTTTAAGCAATGTGTATCAAACCAAAGATGGCTTTTTAGGGGGAATTGAAAGGAACCTGCAAAAAGGCAACTTAAAAGCCTGCGCCATTACCGGAACCAATTATGCAACCGGCCAGTCGCTCACATGGGTCCAGGGCAAGGACATTAAATTATGGGAGCGACCTTTGCGGCGCAGCCAAAAAACTGAAATTACGGTTGATCATATCATGGCATCGGCGGCTTTGCCTCTTTTTTTCCCGGCTGTCCAGGTCGGCAGCCGCTGGTATGGCGACGGCGGAATTCGCCAGTTTGCACCGCTGTCTCCAGCGGTTCATCTGGGCGCCGACCGGATTCTGGCCATTTCAACCCGTTACCAGCAGTCCATGACGGAAGCCGATGTACCGGCCACCCAAGGCTATCCGCCGCCGGTACAAATTATCGGGACACTCATGAATGCCGTTTTTCTGGATGTGCTGGAGCAGGACGCAAGCGCTCTTTATCAAATCAACCATCTGCTGGACCAAATCCCTGCAGAAAGTCGATCGCCTGAACCCCGCCGCATCAAACTGTTTGTCCTGCGTCCGTCCGTTGACCTGAGCACGCTTGCCGGGAAATTCGAGCCGATCCTGCCGCCTATGTTCCGATTTTTAACCCGCGGTTTGGGTACCCGCGAAACCGAAAGCTCGGACTGGCTCAGTATGACAATGTTCGTTCCGGAATATTTAGAAGTTCTGATTAAACTGGGTCAAACCGATGCAGAACGACACGGCGATGAAATAACAGCGCTTTTTAAATAAACAGCGCAGTCCTGACGACTGATTTCATAACCATTAACCACAAGGAGGAAAAAATGGATTTTAAACCGTGGCCCACCTCAAATTGGCCGGAAGGTGTTCCCCACCAGCTCAGCGGATATGAAAAGCCCCTTTTTTCGGTTCTGGATGACAGTGCCAGAAAATATCCGAACCAGGTCTATACCATTTTTAACGACAGCAGCCGAACCTATGCCCAGGTAAAAGACACCGCAGACAGGATCGCCAACTTCCTGGCGGCTCGCGGCATCAAAAAGGGAGACCGGGTCGCCATCTTTCTGCCCAACCTGCCGCACTATCCTGCTATCTACTTCGGCATTCTGAAAGCAGGCGCTGTATGTGTCACCTGCAATCCCCTGTACAAGGTCGGCGAACTGAACTATCAATTAAAAGATGCGGGCGCCAAAATTGTTTTCTGCATGGACCATCCCCAGTTTTATCCCACCACCGTCAAGGCCATCGAAGGCACGCAAGTGGAAACCGTGATCATTTGCAGTGTCAAGTCTTATTTGCCAATGTTAAAGGGATTTCTGGGCGGACTATTGGGTAAAATACCCAAGGCCGAAAGTTATCAGCCGGGGCATCTGTTTTTTGATGATATCGTTGCGGCGGCCCGCCCCGAGCCCCCCGCAGTTGACATATCCCCCGGCAAAGATATCGCCGTCATCATATATACCGGCGGGACGACCGGTGTTCCCAAAGGCGCTGCCCTGACCCATGCCAATTTTTATGCCAACCTCATGGCCCTGGACGAATGGGGCCGGCTGGTTCACAAGCCGGGCGAAAAACCTGAAAAGTTCCGCCACGACGGGTTTCATACCAGCCTGGGGGTCCTACCCTGGTATCACAGCTTCGGCATGACCGTAGCCATGCTGCACGCCGGTTTTACCGGCAGCCGGCTGATATGCATTCCCGATCCCCGGGCCGGCAATCCCCCCTTTACCGAAGTTTTAAAGGCTGTCCAAAAATACAAACCGACATTCATGGCGGCCGTACCGACTATTTTCGTTGCATTTACCAACCATTCCCAATTAGACCGCTATGATCTTTCATCCCTGATGGGCTGTTTTTCGGGCGGGGCGCCGCTCCCGCCGGAGGTCTGCAAACGGTTCGAGGAAAAAACCGGAGCGGTTATTTTCGAAGGTTACGGCTTAAGCGAGACCGCACCGGTGGCCAGCGCCAACCCCACCAATTTAGAGCAGCGCAAAATCGGATCCATCGGATTTCCGGTGCCGGGAACAGACATTAAAATTGTTGATAATGAGACCGGCCTGAAAGAACTGCCCCGGGGTCAAGACGGGGAGATCGCCATATGCGGCCCACAGGTGATGCAGGGATACTGGAACAGGCCCGAAGAAAACGCGGCCGTCTTCCGTGAAATCAACGGCAACCGTTATTTTCTTACCGGTGACATCGGCCATATCGATGAGGGCGGATATATCCTCATTACCGATCGTAAAAAAGATATGATTCTCGTGGGCGGGTTTAACGTCTACCCCCGTGAAGTGGAAGATATCCTTTTTTCCCATACAAAGGTCGCTATTGCGGCGGTGGTGGGGGTCCCGGACGAAAAAAGCGGTGAAATGGTCAAGGCGTTCATTCAGCTGAAACCCGGCGAAACCGCAACCGATGAGGAGATACTGCAATTCTGCAAAGAAAATATGGCCGGATACAAGCGTCCGAAGCAAATTGAATTTCGAGAAAGCGTTCCGGTTTCAAATATCGGCAAAGTCCTCCGCCGGGTACTGCGGGAGGAGGCGACAAAAAAATAGATTTTTCTGTCATTTGAACCGTGTCGGCCTATCGGACAACCCCGACCGAAAAGGCCAATAGAAACTGACCGGTATAATACAGGGGAAGCCCGATCGTGCGGTTCAACATTTCCCTTTGTATAAACCGGTCCCTGGCAACAAAGATATCGGAGCAATAGAAGCTCAGGGCACCAAAAAACACCAGCAGCCGGGCAGGCAGGGACTGCCCGGCGCTGCAGAAAAGAGCCCAGGCGCCCGAGAGCATGATGGAAATGACGATTGAATAAACCAGTACCGGCATGTTCATCGCTCCCAGGTGCGGCCTGAGCCAGAGATAGACACAGGCCCCGGCTATGAATATCACCACGGCACCGCCCCACGCCAATGGTCCGGCCTGGGCAATGTGTATAAAACCGAAGATATAGAGCACGTGCCCCAGCAGAAAGAAAATCAGCCCCAGTAAAAACGTTTTTTCGGCGGGAAAAACCAGGCAGACATCGCCGCCGAGACACAAGATCAACCCCCCGAGCAACCAGTAGTAGAACCGCATGTCGGGGTGGGGCTGGACCGCGACCGCAACGATAAAAAGAGAAGACAGCACTGTTTTTGTCGGCAGGAGTCCTTTGCGGTCCTCTTTTTTCTCATAAAAAAGCAGCAGCGGCATAAGGCCTGCCGCCAGCAGGACTATCAGCGTATTGATCATGCGATCACTTCCTTCGGAAGGGATTTGATAATTTTTTCAGCTTCATCCGCAATCCGCTCAATCAATTCCTGCACCGACGGCAAGTCCTCTATCCGGCCCGATACTTCGCCGCCCAGAATGAGTGAACCGTCGGCATCATCCTCAACGAGCCGGGAAAAACCTTTGCGCTCGATTTCAAGGATTTCTTTATCCAGTCCCACCGGCTGCCCCTTAAAAAAAGCAGGGGTCCGCTCGGTTGTTTTTTCAACCAGTTTTTCAGACATGGCGTTTTTAATAAATCGCATGGGGCCGAACATGCCCCGCCCCACCAGCGTATCACGATCCGAACTTTTTATGACCGCCCTTTTCCAGACATCCCAGAAATCGCATTCCTGGGTGGCGATAAAACGGGTCCCCATCTGGACGCCCACGGCGCCCAGCGCCATGGCTGCCGCAACTGTCCGGCCGTCACAGATGCCGCCCGCAGCAATGACCGGAAGGGGGCTGGTGGCCGCAACCCCCGGGATCAGCACCATCGAATGGACCGGCTGCCAGGATATGTGCGCACCGCCCTCATGGCCCGATGCGATAATCGCATCCACGCCAGCCTTTTCCGCCCGCCGGGCATGGTAGATGGAAGGCACCACATGAAACCAGAGCATATCGGTCTTGCGGATATGTTCAGCCCAAGGCACCGGGTCCCCGGCCGATGTAATGATGACCCGCAGGCGATCCTGCAGATCGGTGTCTGCGGACCGGAAATTCATCACGCCTTCCACCAGCATCCGGGCGGCGTCTAAAAATTCCGCCGACAAGGGGCAATTGACGCCGAAAATACCGGAGGTTTCCCTTGTCTCTGTTTTAACAAAATTCAGGCTGCGTTCCAGATACTCCTCGGTGGTTCCCTCCCCGAAAACCAGGGTCGGGTCCACCGGGGTGGCGCTGCTGTGCTGCACCGCCATACCGATCAGGCTGATAATGCCCAGTCCCCCGGCGTTGGCCACGGCGGCGCACAGTTTGTTGGTGCTGTATGGGCCCATGGCGCCCTGAATAATCGGATACGTGATGCCCACTTTTTCCGTCAGCCAGGTTTTTAACATGCTCTCCTCTACTGTGTGATGCTCAAAATCAACCGCCCCTCAACCGCCCCTTTCTTGACCGGATGCTGCTCCTGGGCCGTTGCCGCCGGCACATGCCTGGATACGTAATTATAGGCCTCGTCCACTGTCACCACCCCATCCCTATCGGTGTCAGCCTTCCCCTTAAGCCCCTCGACCAAATAATACGTAAATACCCCGTGCCCCAGCTCATCTTTTTCAGCGCTGACCTCGTTGGCCCCGCTGGCGGTCATGATCACGCGTCCCTTGCCGCCGGCGATCCGGTCGATAAAGGCTTCGGAAATGCTGGCCCGCATGCCGCTCATCCCGATGGTCCGCCCCCCGCTGGCGCCGCTGTAACAGGCGTCGGCAATGAAAATCAGCCGCTCCGACCGTATCCGGTTGAAAATATTGGAAAGCTCTTCCATGGGCAGCGCCGTGGCGTAAAGATCCTTTAAGTCCGCATCGAACGGCAGCAGATACTTCTCCAGCCCGTCGCCGTCCGGGCTTTGGGCGTCTCTTTCCGTGGCGCCGTGGCCCGCAAAATAGATGACCACCATGTCGTCCTTGCCGGCCTTGTTCTTAAGATCCGTCCCCAAAACGCTCTTTATTTTCATGAGCGTGGCATCCTGATTCAGCAATAGCATCACGTTTTCCGCCGGAATCTGGTTGCGCTTCACCAGATGATCATAAAACAGGCCGGCATCGCTGACGGCATACTTCAGCTGCCGGATATTCGGATACTTGTCGATGCCGATGACCACGGCCCATATGTTTTTAAGCTTTTCAACATACTGAACCGTTACCGTTTTCTCGGTAATAAGACCGTCTGAATCCACCGCACGGATCTTGAGCCGGTTTGCGCCCTTTCCAAGGAAAACGCGCTCCGTGAACTCCAGCCGTTTGGGGTTAGCCTCTGCCGCCACCCGGATGCCGCGGTCGGATCCCTTCGTAATCGGTTTGTCGTTAATATAAATTTCCAGCTGCCTCAAGCCCTTTTCATCTTCAACCACTCCGGAAAGCTGAACAAAGTTGACGTCCACCGTGCTGTCTTCCCTGGGATATGCCAGCAAAATCACCGGGGCTGTCTTGGCACTGTCCTCCAATTTGCTCAGCAGCATCTTTTCGCGCTGTTCTTTTTCGGCAAGCTCCCGGGCGAGGGTGTCCGACTGTTTTCTCTGATCCTCGATCTGTTTTTTCATTACCTCCAGCTGGGTAAGGGTTTCCGTCAGCCTTGCCAGCTTGGCTTCCAGTGCGGCAACCTTCCCATCTCTGCCCGCATCTACAGCGGAAGGCATTTCCCGGGAGACAGACTCTTTTTCTTGCAGCGGCCGGTCGGCTTGGATGCCTTTCACAGGTATTTTCGTTAATTCCAGGATCTCTTTCATAGCTACCTCCAGCTCGCTGGAAACAGCCCGGCTCTTGCGATTGGCAGTGGCCAGAATATCCTCATTGGCGTCGTTGAACAGTTTAGCAATTGAGATTCTGTAGAATGGGCTCCAATCTCTATGTGATCCTCTATCTCCGGGGATCATCGCCAAGACTTCAAAATTTATTTTTGTGTCTACATTGATCAATAAAAACCTTAGGAAGCTATTGGGTTCTTGAGACCGCTCAACGATCAAGGCATATTCCGCATATAACCGCCGACCCACTTCCACTGCCATGGCCCAGTCATTCCTACTCCATTGCCAGGTCGACAATTCTTCATCCCCTGCAACCAAATGGACCTCTTCTAAGGTCACAATGTCATATGCGCCTGAAAAATACCTTGCAGCCATTGAGTAGGTTGACTTTTCAAAGTCTTCATGCGGCGTTCTCCAGCGCCCTTTTGTCTCTCCCGAAACTGCCTTGACAAACACTCTCAGCTTGGCTTTGGACGGCGGCGTGGGGAGTGTCCCCAGCTTTATTTCTGCACAGCCGGCGGTCATGAACAATAAAAGCGGGAGGAGCATCATTAAGGTTGTCATGGTCCAACCGTTACCTTTTCCAATGGCAATGGCGTTTTTTTGCATGATATCCTCCCGACATCCTCGATTTAATAATTGACGATAAAGGCATATCCCGATGGACTGCTTTTCACAGGTCTGTTTATCAAAAATAATCGGTAGTTATCATATAATTAAAAAGGTTATTTTTCAAACACCAAAAAATATTTTGACATACCAGGGTTGAATGATGTTAAGACTGGATTAACTGTTGCACCCGCAAGACAGCCGCATTACTTTAATGAAAATGGTCGAGAAAAATTTAAGCATATATTAACTAACCACCCAAATTATTTATAAAAAATCAACAAATAGGTTTCATGTTATGAAAATATTTGATCAGCTTTATGGCTTTCTCTGGGAGTCTATGACCGTCAACAACTGCAACACGTATTTCATCGACGGTCCTACCCGGATCCTGATCGACCCCGGCCATCTAGATTTGTTCGGCCATGTCAAAACCGGCCTGAAAAACTTAGGGGTCAAGGTTGAAGATATTGGAATGGTCATTTGCACCCATGCCCACCCGGACCACATCGAGGCTGTCCGGCTATTTCAAAAAACCCCTGCCCGAATCGCCATTCATGAAACCGAGTGGCAGTTCATTCAAGGCATGAAAAAACAAATTATGGCCGCATTTGGATTTGACCCGGATTCCATGGCGCCGGAACTTTTCTTAAAAGAGGGGGCCATCTCCATAAATGGTCTTGATTTTCATATACTGCATACTCCCGGCCATTCACCCGGTTCCGTCTCTCTTTATTGGCCCGAGCACAAAGTATTATTTACAGGCGACCTGATTTTCAAAGAGGGTGTCGGACGAACGGATCTGCCCGGTGGCGATGGGAAACTGCTGAAAAAAAGTATCAAACGACTGGCTGACCTGGAAATAGAATGGTTACTGCCGGGCCATGGTGAAATTATTTCAGGGGTTGAAGCCGTCCGGACAAACTTTGATGAAATCGAAAATTACTGGTTTAAATATATTTAATAAATGACCGCCTATTTCAATTACCTATTTAGAAATATCACCATAAGCAGGAGAGGCTAAATGAAGGGGATATGGGGAAAGACACTAAGAGTTGATTTGACGAATGCGGAATGTTCCATCGAACGACTGCCGACTCAGGTATATGAGAATTTTTTAGGCGGCGCCGGTTTGGTCGCCTATACACTATGGCAGGAGTGTCCGCGGGGGACAAAGGCTTTTGACCCGGCCAATCGGATGATTTTTGCCGCCGGACCGTTTCAGGGTCTCGCACAAACAGGCGCAGGCAAATGGACCGCAGGCGCTATATCCCCGTCGATAAATATGAATGCGGATTCTGCGGCGACAGCATCTTTTGGAATCGAGATAAAAAAAGCTGGAATCGATGCTATCATCGTCCATGGTCGTGCATCGGCTCCTTCCTACCTGGTAATCGATGACGATAAGGCTGAAATAAAAAGCGCTTCTGAGCTATGGGGTAAAAATAGCTATGAAGCCGAAGACTATATAAAAGAAAGGGAGAACTCAAAATTTGAATGTATTACAATTGGCGAAGCCGGAGAAAAACTGTTGTGTTTTGCCAACATTCAGACCCACAAGAAATCAACCCTGGGACGTTGCGGCCTGGGTGCGGTGATGGGCGCTAAAATGTTAAAAGGTATTGCTGTTAGAGGAACCCGGTCTGTGCCTTATCATGATCCAAAAAAGTTAAAAAAACTTAACAAAGAAATTAATCAACGGTTGGCAAGAATTGACAGAGAAAAACCCTTTTTAGAACGGTGTGCTACGTCTGGAACAGCTCGAGCAACCCTGACTTTTGCCCCCCAGGGCAACCTGCCCATAAAAAACTTCCAAATAGGGACTTTCCCCGAAGGGGTCGAAGCCTTTAAAACTTCAAGCTATGTGGAAAAATTAAACGCCAAGCCCTGGCCGTGCAAATTTTGTGTAATTCAATGTCATAACAAAGCTGAAATAAAAACCGGGCCCTATGCATATAAAGGCAAAGGACCCGAATATGAATCATTTGCCATGATGGGGATCAACACCCTGATTGATGATATTGAGGCGGTTGCTTACGCGGGTGAGCTGGCAAATATGTATGGCATGGATACGATATCACTGGGCAGCGTTTTAGCCTGGGCGATGGAGTCCTATGAAAAAGGGGTGATAACGAAAAAGGATACCTATGGCCTTGAACTTGCCTGGGGCAACGCAGAAGCAATGGTGGAGATGGTGAAGAAAATCGGCGAGCGTAAAGAAGGGCTTGCCTATCTGCTCGGAGAAGGGACGAAAGCGGCATCCGAAAAGATCGGAAAAGGATCGGAAGGCTGGGCGGTTCAAATGAAAGGGCAGGAAATTGCGGCGCATAATTTCAGGTCACAATATGTTTCCGCGCTGAACTATTGTACCGGCGTTGCCTCGGGACCTAACCACGAACGGGCAAACACACAGCATATATTTGTTCGCAAACTAAGCTTTCCTGAATGGGGTCTCTATCCTGCAGAAAACGAAGAGCGCTGGTCCTGGGACAAGGCGGCCATGCGTCAGGCAATTATGCATGACTATAACAATGTGATTAATTCGCTTGGCCATTGTAAATTTATGGATGTAAGCGGATACACCATGACGGATCTGCTGGAAACTTTTAATGCCTGTTCGGGGCTTGGATGGTCGCACGAAGAGTTGCGGCGTTCGGGAGAAAAGATAACCAATCTTCAAAAACTTTTAAACATTCGTTATGGGTGGAAAAAAACGGATGACTTCAGGTATCCCAAGCGTTTCATGGAGCCTGTAACTGAAGGGCCTGCCGCCGGAAAGATCCCGATTGGGCTTGAAGACGCTATTCTTGACTATTATAAAGAGAGAGGTTGGGACGAAAATGGCGAGCCGACCGAAGAGAAGCTGAAAGAACTCGGGCTTCAAGATTTGATATAATGATAACCAGGTGTTGGTTTATTTAAAAACCTGCTGGTTCGGCTTGATAATCACTTTTATGGACGCACTTCCCTCTGCCACCAGCTGATAGCCTTTTGCGATATCGGTCAGCGGCAGGGTGTGTGTAATCATATCGTCAACAACGATATTTCCCTTGCCTAATAAATCAATCGCTGCAGCGATATCCGGCGGACCGCAATAATAGGATGTCAGTATTCTTATTTCTTTCATCCAAAATTCATTGATGGGAATATTTACGCTCTTGTCCGGCTCAGGGACCGCAAAAAAGACAATGGCGCCGCCTTTATCCACACACTTCCAGGCCTGCTCCACCGCAGCCATCGAAGAGGTGCACAGCATCACCACATCGGCCAGTCTATGCTGCGTTGCGGCCAGGCGTTCCGGTACATTTTCTGACGCTTCAATCGTAAGTTCTGCACCGAACCGCAGGGCAAATTTCAGTCGTTCTTTATTAATGTCGGTTGCGACAATGGTGCAATCCAACGTTTTGGCAAGCTTGATGTGCAGCAGGCCGGACATGCCGCATCCCATGACCAGCATTGTTTGATCCTTTTGCAAGCCGGTTAGCCGCTGGGCCCGGACAACACATGCCAGCGGTTCAATAAATGTACTCTGGTCATAGGTCATGCGATCGGGCAGCCGATAGGTTCCGGTTTCAACCAGGGATGCCGGAATAAGGACGTATTCGGCAAATCCCCCCGGGAGCCGATCCCTGATGTTTGAACAGACCGGATACTGACCTTTTCTGCAGTAGTGACACGCCATGCAGGCCACTTTGGGCGCAATAAAAACCCTGTCCCCCGGCTTGAAATGGCTGACCGATTTACCGGCCCCAGCCACTTCGCCGCCAATCTCGTGCCCCGGTACAAGCGGCGCCCTGGGCAGCCGGTACCATTCGACGATATCACTGCCGCAAATCCCGCACGAAATGACTTTCACCAGCAGTTCATCATCTCCCGGCGCCGGCACGGGGACATCTTCGATTCTTATATCTCTGTTGTTATACCATTTGGCAACCTTCATCAGAGACTTTCACCTCAAAATAACTTTTAAGGTTGTTTTTTTGAACAAGCTGAAAAGAAACTATGCTTTTTCTTCAGGCTTTCAGGATCATCAAATAGTCCACATAAGATTATTTTTTATTTTTAATCGAGTTGTAAAGGTCTAACGCCTTTTTCGGCGTTTCGTTTTCATGCACCACCGCCCGGATCGCCTGGATCATCGCAATGGGATTTTCGGACTGGAATATATTGCGTCCCATATCGACCCCGCTGGCGCCCTGCTGAACGGCATTGTACGCCATGGTTAAGGCCTCCAGCTCCGGCAACTTTTTACCCCCTGCCATGACAATCGGTACCGGACAAGCTGCCGTGACGGTTTCAAAGCCCTTGTCCACATAGTATGTCTTGATATAATGGGCGCCCAGCTCTGCACAGATCCTGGTTGCCAGCCTGAAATACCGGGCATCCCGTGCCATTTCCTTGCCGACGGCAGTGACCGCCAGGGTGGGGATGCCGTAGCGCGTTCCGATATCCACCATTTTCGTCATATTGATAATGGATTCCTTTTCATGTTCCCCGCCTATAAATACCTGCACGGCCATGGCGCAGACATTGAGCCTGATGGACTCCTCGATGTCAACGGCAATCGCTTCGTTGGAAAGTTCCTTGAGGATGCTGGTTCCCCCGGAGACCCTCAACACCATCGGTTTTGTCGCAGATGGCGGCACGACGCTTCTGAGTATCCCCCGGGTCAGCATCAGCGTATCGGCATAAGGCAGCAAGGGCAGAATATTGATATCGATCCGTTCCAGGCCGGTAGTCGGGCCCTGGAAATATCCATGGTCGATAGCCAGCATCACCGTGCGGCCGGAATCAGGGTTAAAGATACGCGCCAACCTGTTTTTCATCCCCCAGTCCAACGCGTTCGACCCTTTCAGAAAAAAACCCTCCGTCTTCTGAGGAATATCAACGTTAAATTTTTTGGCTTCACTGATGTCATCTATATCCGGCATACCCAATACTCCTTTCAAGATTTTTTTTTGCTTAAAGATTCGACAATACGGTCTAAAATAAGGCCGCTGAAACCCTCATCGCCGGCAGACGTATACAGCCATCCCAAGTGGGTCAAACACATGCCGCATACTAAAATCCGCCAGCTATATCCCTTGAACCAGCTCCATTCCGAAGTGGTTGGGCCCACATACCCGCAGCCCTGGACCGATCGAAAACATCCGATTTGAAAAACGACCCCGTGGGGATTTGCAAAGGTATGCTGGTGGGCACCCTGTATGCGGGTCCGCTGGGAGGGATCCGTCAGCACTTGATGACACTGGCGGCAAAGGATGGCTTCTTCAGAATCCGATTCTCTCTCAAACGGTTTTTCTTGAGAGGACTTTTTTGCATTATCGCCACCCTGTTTATCGGACGGAGCCCGAAACCAACAAATGGGATTTACCACCAACGGGTAAGTGAACACCTCCATTCCATTCGCTCCAAACCGTTATCGTGAATGTACGGTCGGTTTTGCCGCTGATCCATTTCGGCATTCTATTGGACCGAACCTTTTGTTGAAATACTCCTTTGTTTGAGCGACATGCTGGTTTTCTTCGGCGATAATTTTATCTAAAATTAAAATGACGCCTTTATCTTCTACGGCGGTCTTTATCATTTCATAAAAGAGAACCGTATCCTTCTCAAATTCAATCAAAAGGGACAGCAACTCCTTTATGTTTTGTATTTTTGAAAAATCGGCATCCTGAAGTGAAAAGCTTTGATCGCCCAGAACATCTCTTAAAAGCGATTTGCCGAGTTTTTCCATTTGGGAAACCTTGCCCGTGATGCGGAGCTTCAGTTTCAGGTCGTAAAACCATTTCGCATGTTGCGCCTCCTGCTCCGCCATCCATTCAAGCAGGGATGCCAAATCGGTATCGATATTTCTCTGAGCCATCTCTCGGCACAAACGCTCACCGTTTTGTTCGATCTGGACGGCAAAGTCGATAATCTCGGAGGAAGAAAACATGACAGGTCCTTTTCTGGATTATAACAGTCTATATTTTACCCGGTTGATGCACAGTTTATTCATCCAGAGTCTTTTCGGAGGACTTTTGTCCATAGGCGGCTATTTCCGCTTTCCAGAAGGGACAATTGTCAGAATGGTATTTATGGTGCAACATTTTTCCAATAACAGATTCCGGATTTTTTCTGGCAGCTTTACAAAAAGGACAATGATGACATACAGCGGCCATTATTTTTTTGGAAAAACTTAACTTGTCTGCGCCCATATTTCCACCCCGATAGAATTGTTGGCATAATAGTATTGCCGGACCGAAACCCTTCTCTAAATCCTTTCCTGCGCTGATGCAGGTATAAAACGATACCATATCCTGTTCCAGAATCAATCCTTTTTAAAAAGTTTAAAAAAACAACAATATATGGATATTTTTTGTTGACATATACAAGATATCGTGTTATCTGGTTTTTGCGCTTTATTTCACATACTACTTCCTCCTTGCCCAGTATCCGCGCCTGTATAACTGGCTGTTCTGATGGCTGACCGGAAGCTGTAAGATTCTAAAATTATCAAAGCGCACTTGTCTTGGACCCCTGGAGTTTATTTCATACTCCAGGGGTTTCTTTTTTAGACGCTATCGGTGCAACAGTCGAAGAGCTCCGGACTTCGGGGATCTGGGCTATCTCAATAAGGAAAACCTGTCAGAACCAGAGAGATATCGGGGCCGTTTCGAGAATGCTGAAATCCCTGATAAAACCATTAAGAAACAAACACTTTAACCCCTGAACCCTCGACTCCTGGAACCCTTTCTCCCGACCAATCGGGAAAAGCGTTTTTAATTTTCACCTTGCTATTACACTCTTTTTTGTTAGATAAATAAAAAGAATGCCTGTCAAAATCCAAAATAAGGAGGTAAGAATGGCACCTGCTGAAAATAGAGGTATTGATGATCTGACCCAATTTGCCATGAAAGCCCTGCAGCGCATCGGTGAAGCATCACTGAAATTTTACGGCAAGGGGGATCATAATATAAAGTTTGATGAAGAGCTGGTAACAACGGCGGAACTTCATTTGACCCAGTTATTTCTGGATCAGCTTCAGGAAAAGTTTCCTGAACATCAGGTGCTTGAATCCTATGATGAAAACCGTGCATACTCCCACGATGAAAAACGATATCTCTGGATTTTTGACGCCATTGACGGGGTGGATAATTTCCAGACGGGGATTCCGGTTTGGGCGGTTTCCCTGGCACTGTTGGAAAATTATTGGCCGATTTTCGGCGTCATACACATGCCGGCCACCGGTGATTTTTTTCATGCCCAGGCCGGTCAAGCGGCCTTTCGGGGAACACATAAAATTGCTATTTCAGCCCAGAAGGGTGTTGACGATGAAAGCCTGCTGTTGACCTTTTCACGCTTCCACCTTCACTACAATTCTAATTTTCCGGGCAAAATTCGTAATTTGGGATGTTCCTCGTCCCATATTTGCTTTGTCGCCATGGGGCGTGCCGATGCGGCGATCATTGCCAATGAGTCTTTTAAGGGCCTTGCCGCAGCGCGCGTCTTGATTGAATCGGCCGGCGGAAAAATTTTAAAGCTGGACGGAAGCGATTTTCATCTCAATGACTATCTGGACGGAAAAAAAATCGACGATCACCTCCTGGTTGTGTCGCCTAAAAATTTTCCGGCTGTGATGAGTTGTCTTAAGAAGGTTTCATAGAAGTTAAAACCATCGGGGTAGCGACACAACGCAGCCATCAGGTTTCAGGCGGGGTTTTAGAATGACTTCTAAAGAAACAGCAGTTTAAAGGCAATCGCAATTAAAATAAGGCCGCCGACGATTTCCATCCGTTGGGCAAACCTACCGGACAAGCTGTTTCCAACCTTCATGGCAATCCATGTCATGGCACCTGCCGTTATCCCGATACAAACCGCTGCAACAAAAAGGCTCTGGCCGAGAACCCCCAGACTGAAACCAACCCCCAGGGCATCGATGCTGGTGGCAAAGGATAGCATGACAAGGCTGAACCCTTTGGTGGGGTCCGCGCAAACGTCCTCTTTTTCACGCGGCTGGGTTCCTTCATAAGCCATTTTCACGCCAATGCCAAATAACAACCCGAAAGCGATCCAAGGCCCCCACTGCGCTGTCCATCCCAAAACATTTCGGCCAAGCAGCCAACCCAAAATGGGCATCAGGAACTGGAACAGTCCGAAATGAAAAGACAAGCGAAAAATCTGTCGCGGTGCGCAACAGCGGGTACCGACACCCAGTCCCACAGCAAAAGCATCACACCCCAGAGAAACAGCGATCAGTCCGATTTCCCAAATATTCATCTAGTAAGTTTCCACCATCATTTCCATGGAAAAAGATGACTGCCGGCTGCCTCTGCCGCCCCCGATGATCTCCCGAAAAGCCTCGCTATTTTTTTTATCGGTTCCGCCGATGGTCACCCACTGCCCCAGCGGGACCGACAATTGAGTGGCGGCGGCTGAATATCGAACGATTCCTCGCCGGTCATCAGGCTCAAAATTAGAAAGCCTGGGCGTGATCTCAACATTCGCACGGTCGCCGACTATGATTGTTTTGACTTCCATGCCTGAATCCGCTTTTTGAAAGGAAATTGAATCCGGGCAGACTGCAGAACTTTGGCAATAGCGCCGCCAACTTTCCCGGTAAGGGATTTCTTTGCCGGTCAGGATAAATGCGGTGCTTCCTGAGGTCGTATGGACGATATATTCACTTTCTTGCCGGCCGGACCCTTCTGAGTCGCTGATCCGGACATCTACGCCCTCTTTCTTTTTTTCGCCCACACCGACACCCCACTGGCCCTCCGATATCCTGCCGCCAACCGAAAGGCTTTGCTCCCGGGTCGACTGGTCTTCATTAAATTTTAACCGAATTCTGACCCGTTTAACCGGCTGGTCAAAATGCTGCAGAAAATCTTTTATTTTTTTTATGCTATCCGGAGTGTCGACAATGATTAAAGCGTTGGTGCGCTCGTCAATTATGGCGACACCGGCGGGCGATAGAAAGGGGTTGATGATGGGGAGTGCTTCTGAAGCCCAGCGATATTGAATCGGGATAACGGCGCTTTCAGCATAGCATCCATCAGGACTTGCAGATATAAACAGCACTGAAATGAGTATGAAAAGAGAAAGGCGCTGCTTAGTGAAAACAAACATATCGGCATTTATTCCAGCAAAGAAAACCTGGTCATCCCCCGCCGAAGGGCGGGATTTTAAAGGGCCAGACGAAGATCCCGCCTTGCGGGGGTCAGAGTTCGGTGGCTCTACCTTATGAAATTAAATCCGAAGCACGAAATCCGAAATTCTAAACAATATATAATGACCAAAATTCAAATGGTCGAAACAATCGGCACATCTGTTAGCGCGAATATGATTTTGTTTTTGTCATTAGGGCATTTGATATTTAGATTTATTTCGAATTTCGATATTCGTATTTCGATTTTGCCAATAACATTTGCGCGAACGGCATAGACCAAAGATAGCCACTCTGAGATCGAATATTTACTTCTTCTGGTTGTTCATCACCTTTTTGTATAAAGGTGAAATGTTCCGTAAGGTTGTGACAACATTTTTAAGGGCCGTTAAAAAGGCAGTGATGTCTTCTTCGGTATTGTCCACCCCAAAGGATATGACCAGCGTACCCTGGGCATCCGCATGATCGCGCCCGATGGACAGCAGCACATGCGATGCTCTCAGTGATCCGGTGGCACAGGCAGACCGGGTTGATACGGCAATGCCGTCATCATCCAGCATTAACACCACGCTTTCACCTTCGATATAACGAACCGACAGCGACACCAGATTGGGGAGGCTGAACTTCGGATGGGTGTTGATAATGTACTCGTCAATATATTCAGGCAGTTCATCCAGCAGTTTCTTTTTTAATTTTGTATTGTGGGCAATCCTTTCCGCCATATGGAGCCTGGCCAGATCGGCGGCGACCCCCATGCCGACAATGCCGATTAAATTTTCGGTGCCCGCCCGTTTGTTATTCTCCTGAATGCCGCCATCCAGAAGCGGCCAGACCTGGGTTCCCCGGCGGATATACAGACCGCCGACACCCGTGGGACCATAAAAGGGATTTGAGGCAAAGCTAAGGAGGTCCACATTCAGTTTTTGGACATCCATCGGGACCACGCCGACCGAGTCCACCCCATCGACATGAAAAATGACCTTTTTTTCTCTGGTTATTTTTCCAATCTCCTCGATGGGCTGAATGGTTCCGGTTTCATTGTTGCTGTGCATGATCGACACCAGGATGGTGTTGTCCGTAATGGCATCGGCGATATCCTTGGGATTGACGCGCCCCTCTTCATCCACTGAAACCGATGTAATGGTGTACCCCATGGATTTTAAGCGCCGCAGGCTTCGAATCACAGCGTTATGCTCGATGTTTGAGGTAACAATGTGTTTTCCCTTTTGCGCATTGGCCAGGGCAACGCCTTTAATGGCGTGATTAATCGATTCGGTTCCGCAGGAAGTAAAAACCATTTCCTTTGGATTGCCGCAGTTTATCAGTTTCGCAACCGATTCACGCGCTTTTTCCAACGCTTCGGCGGCCTGTTCACCCTTGGTGTGCTGGCTGGAAGGATTGGCATAATCCATTTGAATGGCCGCTATCATGGCCTCTT
Organism: Desulfobacterales bacterium; assembly: GCA_029211065.1. Classification (NCBI taxonomy): domain Bacteria; kingdom Pseudomonadati; phylum Thermodesulfobacteriota; class Desulfobacteria; order Desulfobacterales; species Desulfobacterales bacterium. The sequence goes on along the minus strand of JARGFK010000073.1, from coordinate 1,218 downwards.
TCACTTCGGGCAGAATCGGATTCGCAGAAATGTGGTCTAAGTCAATTATTTTCATTTTCATACTTTCCCGGCATTGAATTTAATGAGGCTCTTTAAGGTTTGAGTGACAGGCTTCACAGACGGATGTATTTGCCATAATTTCAATTTCACAATAAGGGCAATAGCATTTTTCCCCGTGGGAATGCTCGTGCTCATCTTTGCGCTTTAATTCCGCCGGGGGTTTACCGGCTTTTTTATCCTCGTAGTTCTTGATGGCGACTTGAAGGGCATCGGCGCCCAGGTTTGAACAATGCAGCTTGTTTTTAGGCAATCCCTCAAGGGCGTCGGCCACATCTTTGTTGGTAATTTTTTTGGCCTCCGCGATGCTTTTCCCTTTGGCCAGTTCGGTCAACATGCTGGAAACCGCTATGGCGGAGCCGCAGCCGAATGTCTGAAACTTGATTTCCTTGATTTTCTCATCCTCAATATCAAGATAAATGGTCATCATATCGCCGCACAGCGGGTTCCCGACCTCTCCGACGCCATCTGCATCTTCAATAATCCCGACATTTCGAGGATTCCGAAAGTGATCCATAACTGTCTTATTATACATGGAAATTCTCCCTTCTTGCTGGTTGTTTCATAACTTGGGTCATTATAACCATTTTTAAGTTATAGTAAAGTTTTTTCCCAGCAGGCAGATTATAAAAATCAAAAATGGGCGTCAACAAGTGTGACGCCCTGATCGGTTAAAGCTAAACCCTATCGTTGGGGATAAATCAGCTGATGGCCGTTGGTTTGCACAGATGTTCCTTTTCCATCGCAACCCGTCCACAGCCGTCACACACATATTTCATGGCCGCCAGTTTATCCTTGCATATATTTTTCGCTTGTTTCAGGGGCGCCGCAAAAACCGCACTTGGCTTTGTCCCCGCAAGGATTGCATAAATGACCAGGTTCGTTTGCAACTGCCCCGCAATTTTTACATGTATATGCCATGGTGCCCTCCTTTTCTATGGAATACATAAGCAAATATAATGAATTATTACCATCAATATGGGGATGATACGCCGAAAGTCAAGCCGTCCTTTCCCCTTCATTGCATTGCGTAGATTTTCACGCTATAAGCAAATAGTCGGCCGAATCAATTTTTGTAAATAAATTAACTGGGTATGCAGTTAACTCAACCGCCCACTATATGTAGAGGGTTACCTCCAATAATCATTTGGCGCGACACAG
>JARGFK010000072.1 GCA_029211065.1 Desulfobacterales bacterium | reverse complement strand
CCGCAAATCTTCTTCGCAGGCTTCGAAACCAAATCCCCATTGATGCGGTCATTGCCGATTTGTTGAAGCTTGAGGTGAAAAATGATCGCAACATACTCAGGTTCCGATGCCCTTTGTGCTACAACTTTCATACGGCTACCAATCATAGAACCAACCTGGCAAGGTGCTTTGATTGCCAAAAAAACTTCAACCCTATTGACTTGGTCATGACGGTAGGAAAATGCGGCTTCTTAGATGCCGTGGAAATACTTAAAGACAGAATCAGCCCGTAACCAAATCTGCTTACACCGCCGGTCGTAAACCTCGCTTCCGGCGGCCTTTCTCTTTGTCGGTTATTGTGAGACTTGCAGAGTCAATTAAATCGAGACGTAGCAAATACCTACAACTGTCTGAATAGGTTGGTTCATGCGTCTACTGTGATATTTTTGTCTTCACCCCAAACGCGGGCGAAAAGGAGCAGGCATTAGCGACAACATGATCAAACAGACATGTATGATTATGTTAAAGCGATCATGATCATATTGTTAAACGTGATCAAATGATGGGGACGTTGTTCTTGAAGAGACTCATATTGTCGTCGGATATTTTGCTGGTCATTATATATGTTCATCCCGATTAAGCGACTCGTCTTCAAGCTGCTTTCGACAGGCAGTTTCAAGCGGCCCCAGTTTGTTTTCTACAACATCCCAAACCACGGGAAGACTCACGCCAAAATATTCATGGGCCAGGATGTTCCGCAATCCAACGATTTTCCGCCATTCGATATCCGGCGCAACAGCTTTAGCTTTTACCTGCAGACGGCCGGCTGCCTCACCGATGATTTCGAGGTTTCGGATTACTGCATCCTGGGTTTTGGCATCAGCCGTAAAGGCGGCATATCCCATTCCGGCGGTGTAATCACGTATTTTGCCGATGGCTTCCAGGATATCGTCCAGATAAAGACGTGCGTCCCTATGCATAGACGATCTCCCGTTCGATGATCGGCTTAAGGCGAGGCTTGACCGTATCGGCCATCACCAAATCCACCGGACGCCTTAAAACCTCTTCTAAATGAAACTTAAGATCCATGTAATGATCAAACGTCGGGTCCGCCAACTCCACAACAATATCCACATCGCTTTCAAGTCTTTCATCGCCTCTGGCAAACGATCCGAAAACACCGATACGTTTCACAGTGAACCGCTCGGCGAGTTCAGTACGCATCCCCCCGATGATTCGTAGAATCTCGATCTTATCTTTTTGGTTATTATTCATCCAGCTTGCTCCTTTTCGCCGGCTCCGCCCGACTTCACCCATTCGTCCACTTCTTTCTTGTTGAACTTCCAGAGCCGACCGATCTTGTGACCCGGCATCTGCCGTTCGCTGATCCACTTGTAAACCGTATCCCGCTTGATGCCGAGATGATCCGCAATCTCATCCACGGAAAGCCATCGGTCTTCCATTATTTTTCCCCACATGATTTTGACTTCATTGATAGTTCGCTTCTATTAATTTTGATTAGACGAAACCGCTTTCTCAGGCCTGACTTAAATCTTTCTTTTATACAAACAATATGAACAGTGATAAAATACCCCATATGAATATCCATTGTCAAACAGTCTATACCAGTATTATATACTTTTAACCTAATTTAACCGACTAAGAAATGATGACCGCATGATTTTAACTTGACAAGAATAAGTGCGGTTTATTAGCTTTGCCGGGCAACTCAATAAAAGGAGGTTAAATGGAAAGAGCGCTTTTATGGTTCAAATGTGCTGCCGTGCACGACCCGGTTCGACCGGTGATTAAAAAGCCGGCTGTTTTGGGGTGGATGGCAAAACATCGCCGCGTTGACCTGGAAATCGAACGTCCGATGCGCGGGGAAGAATTATTGCACCAGATGAAGGGCTGGTTCACCGTTGACGTTCATCAGGCCGGTGATGTGATTCAGCAATACGGAAAACTGATGACACTGGACGAAACCGACCTTGTTGTTGAAACAAAGGATGCGACGGCAATGGAGTTGCTGTCGCAGAAGCTGGCTGAAACATTCGGCCGGGACGTGTGGCTTGAACCCATAGCCAAAAAGCTGCTGAAATAAGCGGCAGAGTGACTGTCCGGGATTTAACAGAAAGGTTTCACGTTATGTTTTCACGCTGTCGGGTAAACTTATTGCGGGTCGAGCTTGGACCATCTGTTCTGAGCTGTCAACCGACCGCTGGTGCCGCAACTTTTACATTCAACAATTAACGGCCTTTCATCCGACGTAATCTCTATCGGCGACATGCATTGGGGGCATTTAATGGCAACCTTTTTCGGTTGAGAGGCTGCCGGAGCGGTGTTCGCCCCAGCACCTATAAATGCCATGACGGATTTGCGAACGCTTTCCCGGTCGTCCGTCCCGCCGAACGCTTTCAACTTTTTATAATCATCCTGGGTTATAACCAGCCGGATTTTCAGGGGGTGTGAATTTTCCAGGGCGGTATTCAGTTCCTCCAGCGCAGACGCAAGTTTTGTGAATTTCATATCACCGGCCTGCATTTTTTCTTGTATACGGCCGGTTAAATCCGCGGCTGTCATCCACTCCCCGTCAACCTTTATGGTGCCGTCATCCAGTCGAACTTCGCTCATTCACATTCCCCTTTCTGATCCAAAATTTCCCGCAATTTGCGCGACAGATCTTTAATGCTGAATGGTTTTTGAATAAAACCATCGCAGCCGTTTTCCAGGATTCGGGTGGTCTGATCCTTCATGCTGTATCCGCTCGAAAGCAATATTTTTACTCCGGAATTCAAGCCCTTGAGAGCTTCATAGGTTTCTTTACCGCTCATGCCGGGCATGATCATATCCAGGATGATCAGGTTGATTGCTTCTTTGTTTTTCTGGTATATTTCTATGGACTCCTGTCCGCTGCGCGCCGATAGTACCGTGTAGCCCAGCTTTTCGAGGATCTCTTCGCCGATTTCCACAATCATTTCTTCATCGTCAACGAGAAGGATCGTTTCGTTTCCCATTAAAATGGACCCCATCGTTTGGTTTTCTCTGACGATGCTGCTATCGGATGCCGGCAGATAAATGTTGAAAGTGGTCCCTTCACCCTTGATGCTGTTCACTTCAATAATGCCGTTGTGGTTTTGGATGATTCCATAGGTGGAGGAAAGCCCAAGGCCGGTTCCCCGCCCCACTTCTTTGGTGGTAAAGAAGGGGTCGAATATGCGCTTTTGAATGTTTTTATCAATGCCCTCACCGGTATCCGTTACGCTGACCATGACGTATTCTCCGGATTTCACCTGATAGGGTGCGGTGAAAGCGTCGTCCAATGTCAGGTTTTTGGTTTCAAGACTCAAGGTCCCGCCGCCGGGCATTGCCTGCCAGGCATTGACATACATATTCAACAGGGCCTGTTCGATTTGACCCGGATCCACTTCCACCGTCCAGACATCCGCTTGAAATTTTGTTTCAATGTTGATCTCTTTTTTGGTACGTCCGAACATGTTGGCACTTTTTGAAATCAATTCATTTAAATTTATCGTTTTGACCTCGTATTTGCCTCCCCGGGCAAACCCCAAAATCTGTCGGGTCAGATCAGCCGCATTTTTTACGTAATCCTCGATCCCTTTCAGGTGCTCATATGCCCGGGGAGACGTATCGCCGTTCATCAGAATCAAGGAAGTACGTCCTTGAATGCCCATCAGAAGATTGTTAAAATCATGTGCGATCCCGCCGGCCAGTGTGCCGATGGCCTCCATCTTCTGGGAATGCAACAACTGGTCTTCCAGTTTTTTTTGGGCGGATGTGTCCCGAATGATAAGGAGTATTCCAGCCGGTCGGCTCTCATGATCGTTATAACGGGAGCCGCTGATATTGATGTCGACAAAGCATTGATGCTTTGTGGTCGTCCGTGTTGCCAGGTTTTGGACACTCTTCCCGGTCTCAATAATCTGCTGGATGGCCGCATGGGTAACGTCAACATCGGTGGCCGAAATGAACGGTAACGGCTTCCCGACGAGTTCGTTTAACTTCCAGCCGAAAATCCGGGTAAAAGCCGGGCTGATGTAAATTGTCTTCGCATCGAGGCCGCAGATGACTATGGCATCGGCGGATGACTGTAGCAACGAACGGTATAATTCTTCCGACCGTTTCGATTCGTCATAGAGTTTTTTAAATTTTTCCTCGCTCTTGCGCAGCGTCTCTATCGCCTGTTTCCTTTCGCTGACATCCCTGGCGACACCCCTGAAACCGATCGGCTGCATCGCCGTGTTCAGGATAAGGGAGGTTGACAGCTCCAGGAAACACCGGGTTCCATCCCTTTTGATGATCTCATAGTCCGTAATGTCGACGGGATTGCCGGTGCGATAAATGCTGTTAAAAACCTTATACATCCGTTCTGAAGTTTCGGGAGTGGTGTACTCGCGGTTGTTTACCCCCATCAGGGTCTCCCGTGTATATCCGGTTATTCTACACAGGGAATCGTTAAAGAAAAGCATATTGCCGGCAAGGTCGACTTCGAAATATCCTTCTTCGATGTTGTCCAGAACAGCCCGGTGTCTTTTTTTGCTTTCCAGCAGTTCGGCAATGGTTTGCTTCTGGTGCTCACATAACTTCTCAAGCTGGGTGAGACGGCCGCGAAGAGAAGTCTTGGCGCCCTGATTTTCTTTTTTTACATGTGTCGCGTTCATTCTACAGCCTATCCACCTTGAGCCTATTCAGATTTATAGAAATCGGTGCCGGGGAAGGGTTTCATCCAAATAATCCATAAAAATTTGTGCTTTTTCCTCTGGCGCGCGGGTCATGAGGCTGACCCCCACAAACAATACGGTACAAACCATAAATCCCCACACCCCGGGCCAGATCCCCAACGGTTTAGAACCCGTAAATTGCAGAAACAGAACCAGAACGGCTCCCATAATCATGCTGCTTAAGGCCCCGGCTGCAGTGGCTCTGCGCCAGAAAAAGGCCCCAACAATGGCTGGAACCGCCATCAGCAATCCGGCTGAGGCTGCTGCAGAAAGCGGTGCGATCATGAAAGCCAGGCCTTTTTTGCCCTGGGCCCAATAAGCGAAAACAAAAAATATGGCGGCCAGAACCGGAATGATGTATTTTCCGGCTCTTAACTCCGATTTTTCAGACAGATCCGCCTTAAAGCCGTTCTTCAGCAGATCCCGGGTGCACATGGAGGCCAGGCTGAGGAGGATGGAATCAATGGTTGAAATGGCGGCGGATAAAATTCCCACCATCACGATCAGCACCAGCAGCCGGGGAATAATGGACAGCCCCAAAAGCGCCGGGGTTGCCAGATCCGGCGAAGATAAGCCCGGCATCAGCAGCCGGGCGCTGAAACCCCACAAGACCGAAACGACCGTATAAATTAATCCGAATATCAGAAACCCGGCGATCATCTGTTTAAAGGCGGCAACGGATTTCGGAACAAAAAGCCGTTGGGTTACCTGGGGATTCGAAAGTGAAAAAAACATCCAGGGCAGAGACAGCCCCAGAAAAACCTGGAACTGGAACAATCCCGGTCCGGCCAGCAATTGGGGAATATCCTGATTCATCCGAATGAAGAACCCGCCGAACCCACCGAAGCCTTTATAGACGACAAAACAGAGGGTGACAACGGATGTCACCAGCATAATGACGGCCTGGAGGGCGTCGGTCCATGCCACCGAACGAAGACCGGCAATGTTGGACCAGATGATGGCCAGGAATGTTGCAATCGCCATGGCAACCGTGATCGGGATCGAACCCCTGGTAACGCCTTCCAGCAGATAACCGATACCCATCAGTTGAATCGCGGCATAGGGTATTAAAAATATCAGGCATAAAAGCGTTGCGATGATGCCCACCGCCCGGTTATCGTAGCGGTCGGCCAGGAGTTGTGCATGGGTAAGGTAATCAAACTTTCGACCCACCAGCCAAAAGCGCGGACCGAAAAATACCACCAATACAAGACCGCAAAGGTAAGTGAGCTCAAAGCCCAGGGCCCCTACCCCCAATTTATACGTCAAACCGGCCAGGCCCACCATCATAAAGGCACTGTAAGTCGTGGCCGCATAGGTCAAAGCCGCAATAAAGCCGCCAAGCTGCCGGTTGGCCAGGAAAAATTCGTTCATGCCTGCGCCCATCGGTTTTCTGGCAAAGACCGCCACCGCAATACCGATCAGCACATAACACAGGAGCGCCACCCAGGAGGTTAACGTATCATTATTCATTGCGTAAATACTGCCCTTTCAAGATTCATTGTCTTGCCACTGTAAAAACATGATAAACATGCTGATGATGGCCACGGCGATCCACACCAACCAGAACAGAAAACTTCCCATGACGGTGGGGATATTCTTCAAAAATGCAAACGGAAGCGAAAAATCCAGTATTAAAAGAAACAGGAACCACCCGGCCCAGCACCAAAAAGATTTTCTCATCGGATTCCCTAATAAAGTGCGTCTATCGGTTTCGGTTCATTCACTGACCAGACAAGCTGCCGTTATTGAAGAACCCCGCACACCCGTGTCGTGTTACGGGAAATCCCCTCGCTGTTGCGGTTCAAACCGCTGGCGCCTGCCGATCTTTCCAAAAAACTTGTATATATTAATTCAAAAGCAGCCCCAGTGTCAATTATTTTAAAGACTTCAGTCGCTTGTTTGGTGGTATGATGAAAAAAAAGATGCTCCCGTCCTGAAGGAATAGCCTCTGTATTTTCCAGGGCCGGCACCGAAATTAAGCAAAAAAAGGAGGCGTGGTTTTCAGCTGGATGGTCAGGAGACCGGGGGGGTTATAAAGAACCCTGCCGTCCCGCTCAGGCGGGACGGGGAATGCGCCCGCTGTTGCGATTCAATCGGGTCTGCTAGCTTTTTTTGGAAGTAACCGTTTGAAACGATGTGACCTGCTGTTTAACTTTTAGACCCTTGCATTTGGGGCATTTGAATTTTTTCTTTTCGTAATCAGAAATTTTCATATCCAGATTAAAAGATTTATTGCATGGCTCACATATAAATTCGTATCTGGGCATTGTAAACCTCCTTTTTGAAAAAAGATTTTAAGGGCGCAAATACAAAATCGTTTTCCACGCCAATGGAAATCTATGATTATTTTATCTTGTTTTTATAAAAAATCAAGTTCGGGACAGGGGTTTAGCAGTGCTTTTATAAATTATTTAAAGCGACGATCCGCAATTGAACTTTGCCGATCAGATGGACCAGCGGCAGCAGGTCCGATAATGTTTCCCCTTCCATGAACTTGATGTGCGTGGCATCGGCCGGGAGCTGAGCAAAAGTGGGGTCTATTGCAACCCACTGCCCCCCCAGATGGCTCTCGGACCAGGTGTGATATAAAAATCCCTTATAAAATTTTGAATATACAATTCCATTGACAACCCGTGAGGGAATGCCAAGAGATCTTGCAAACGCAGTATACAGATAGGCATGGCCCTGGCACTCCGCTTTTCTGCCTTCCAGAACATCCAGAGCGGAAAACACGTCCACTGCTTCCTGTTGAATGTTCTGATCAATCCAATCAATCAGCAGCCGGACCTGTTCAAAAGGGGTGCGGGCTGTTGACGCAATTTCTGCGGCTGTATTGCGGATGTGCGCGTGGCTGCTGGGAATTGCGATGGAAGGAACTAAAAATCGTTCGTGGTCTTCCGTCTTTTTTTCCTGGGAATCATTTGCCGAAGTTGCAGAGCGAATCCGGCAATGCTGACTATTTTCACGTAAAACGCATTGCTGGCGCTCGTCGTTCGGCAGGATGAAGGTTTTGTCCGGAACGGATATCACGACATCCAGGGAAATGATCTGTTCCGGTGCATAACTCCCGAGATCGGCTTTTATCAGGCTGAAATTCAGCAGATTTTCGTCTTTGTTAAAGGCAGCCTGGGTCAGATATTTTTGGGCAGTCCGTTTATTTTCAAGATAAGAGATGATGACACCGCCCTGGGACATTTCCAGTACCGGCCGACTCAGATTGTCGATCCAGCTGATAACTTCCTGATCGTGGAGCCGTGTGCGCACTTTAAAAGCCGCACCTTCAAAAAGATCGCTCGTTTCATATGCCAGCACTTCCTGATGAACCGGGGCGATGGTCTGGGTCTGACCGTCATAGACGTTATAGGTGTATGTCCGGCCCACCGCAAGGCCGTGCAAGACCGGGTACAATCCCACGGCACTGGTGGGATAGAGCTTCTGGTCCAGTCTAAACGACTCCCGAAGGGTCTGGCCCCGAGAAATCACTTCCACCTCCAGTCGGTCGTCGACAAGCTGACCGTTTAATTTCAGGGTGCTTTCATCCAGAACATAATCATAGACGAACCGCTTGAGCGTCAGGTCGCCCCCAACCCGGTCATGGGATGTGAGATTTATTTTTTTGTCCACCATTAAAAAGCGGATGCGAAAAACCGCTTCAGACGCGATCACAAAGTCCGATACGGTGTTTTCCGATTGCGAGATCGCAAAAAAAGAAAAACCGATTTTCGCACCGTTGAAAACAATTCCCGTCCAGTACTCGCTGTAAGGCCACTGCGATAGCGTGTATGAAGAGGCTGCAGGCGGAGGGGGGCCGGCATCCTGGAATTACCTTCCGGCGCAGCCCGGAGACAGCATCAGGAGGAAGAGCAGCAACAGGAGGGGTTTAAATGGGGTTGACCGAATCATGTTGTTCAATTCTTTGGAATGCGTCAGTTATAACTCCCGTCCGTAATGAAAAACCGGGTTAAACACCGATACGGACGCCCCATGGAACTGTTCGTCAAAAGGATCGGAGCGACTGTAAACCAGGCTCAGGTAGGGGTCCTGACTTTCGCCCCGGTGGAAATCGCTGCCCGCCCATTTTTGTTGGGCAGCGGATAAAGCCGCCGTCTGATTTTTGTTTTTCTGCAACAATCGCCGGGCGTACTCAAAGGAGGCTTCCGGAAAAAAATGAAACGGCTTGGATAGGCCTTCCCAATAGAAGTTGATTAGATTTAGAAGAATCTGTTTGGCGTCTAAAACCGGTAAAAACTCCCAGACAGCATCTTTGCAGACCAAAAAACTTTGACCGCAAAGAGGGGCCTTATCGTATAAGTTGTGAAACAGATGGTGTGTCCATGTGGTCAGCAGGTATTTTACCTGTAGATTCGCAAAATGAAAATGAACCAGACCGACGGAAGGATAAATCCCTTCCAGGCGGGCGAAAAGACGAAATCCGCCCAGATCAAAATTGATATCCACGGACGCAAGGGGTTGTTGGGCCATGAAGGGTCTGCTCTTATTTACATACACATCCGCATCGCTCTCCATCGTCTGAAAGACAACCCGGCCCACAGCGCCCACCGGCAGCCGTCCCTGGGCCTTGAAAAAAGAAAGCAGGTCGACCGCGTTCCCGCCGGATATTTTTTGTTCGACCATCTGCTGACCGAGTAAATATCTTTCCAGGGGATCGACATTAAAATTTTCACGCTCCTCCGGCAGCAGTTTTTCCTCCCCAAGATAAATATCGAGTCTGCGTTGAAGCAGAAATTTGGTCGGATTGGCCCAAAATGCACATAGGTCCTTCAGATCGATCTGTTTCCATTTATCCATCTCTGCCAGTGGGATGGGGAGGGTGTCTGAAATGAAGGCCGGGGGGTTTTGCTTCTCTTCGGCATTTTCAACCAGACGCGCCGCCCCAAGCAGGTTTTCCCTGGAATAACTGAAAAACGTGTCGCTATCGCCAAAGTAAACCGGTGAAAATGCCTGGAGGGGGTGACGGGTGACGATCCGGTCTTTAGAAATATTATATCCGCTTTCCATATAATCAATCAGTTCGCTCACAAGAACCGAAGGCGGGATCTCTGAATTGTCCTGGAGGCTCTGGCCGATATAGCTGATGTAAAGTTTTTCACGGGCGGAAACCAGCGCTTCCAGAAACAGGTACTTATCGTCGTTGCGCCGGGATCGATCGCCGGGTCTGGGATTTTTTGCCATCAGGTCGAAACCAAGGGGACGGGTTTCACGGGGGAAGCTGTCGCTGTTCATGCCCATCAGGCACACGACCTTAAACGGTATGCTCCGCATGGGAAGCATGGCGCAAAAGGTCAGGCCGCCTGAAATAAATCCATGCCCGTAATTTTCTTTATCGAGCCGCTCCTCGATTATCGCCCGAACGACCTCAAATGAAACCGCGTCATGGTATCCGGAAAGCGCCTCGGTTTCCGCCAGTTCACCAAATATTTTCCTGAGAATCTGTATGTCGCGTTCAGCCGTTTCTGATGGATGGATAAATTTTTCAAGCATTGCATTATATAATAAACTCCAACCATCTAATTTATTATATTTATCCAGCATATTGACATGTTGAAACAACTGTTCGATAAATTCCAAAAATTTCCCCAGTATCAGACTGTTTGCGCCTTCAATGGGGTCATAGGGCAGGATGCCGTGAAACATGTTTTTTTCATAACCGGGCATGCTGTAGCCCAGCAAAAGCCGGTCGATACCCTGGCGCCAGGAATTTTCCGAAAAGCCCGCGGAACCGAATCCGCTGCGACTGGCGGCATCCTGCCCCCAGCGGATATGGGTCTCGACAATCCAGTGGACAACGGTTTCCAGATCGGCCTCTGAAAGTCCGAATTTTTCCCTGACAACTTCATATTCCAACAAGGACACTATCCGGGCAGCGCCGAAACGGCTGTCCTTTAAATCCATAATCGACAGAAACGCTTCAATGGCCCGGCTTTCTCTTTTCAGGCTTCTGTCCGCAATGGTGAAAGGAATTCGCACGCCGATATCATCCTGAATATCAAAAACAGCCTGAATATAGGGTCTATACGTCTCAATATCGGGCGTCATGACGACGATGTCCTTTGGCATCAACCCCGGGTCTGACGCCAATATATCGAGGAGATGATCATACAGAACTTCAACTTCGCGCATCGGGCTGTGACAGGCGTGTATCTGCACCGAACGATCAGCGTCAGAATTACCGGTGCTTGAATTGTCCATTGCTGCGGGTTCTGTCAAGTCGAGAAGATCCGCCTGAACAGCGGTCAGCAGGCTGTTGCGGCCGGGATCCCTGAAGCGATCATCCATATTGAAATCCGTGGCGCTGATGCGTCTGAAAAAATCCCGGCCCAGTGCCCCCAATGACGCCAGCAGCCGGTTTCCACTCTCCAGGTGCAGGTTTGCATGCTCTTCACCGGCTCGGGTGACGGCCATTTTTCGCTGATATCGGACCTTCTCTTTTTGGGAGACAATATCGGCCCAGTATTCCTTGCAGGGATTCATCAGATAGAAATATATGGGGATTTGTTTGGATATTTCCTCCAGTGCCTCCAGATGAAAGGGCGGGAGGTAAGATATGCCGAAAATGGATACGCGTTCCGGTAACACCCGGGTGCCGGACGGTTGTGTTCGGATCCAATTCATCAGGTCGTCCCTCAAGGATGCCCGGTGCCGGGCTTCCGTACCAATGGATAGCTTTCGCCACAATACCGCCTGCCAGTGGTCCGCCCTGCCCGCTTCCCAGCTGAACATCATGTCCGGACGAAATACCAGATACTGATCAAATGTGTCGGCTATTTTCTGTGCCAGTTGATACAGTTTTAGTTTTTTTTTATCACCGGCCAGGTAGGCCTGTAAGTTTTGAAATTCAGGATTCTCCAAACATTCCGGCAGTAGCTGCATGATGCGAAGGGTCATAACGCCGGGATCAAATAAGGACTTTTCCGGCAAATCGGGATCCATCCTGGAAAAGAGGTCGTTCAGAAAACGATTGGGAAACGGGAAATAAGTGTTGGCGCAAATGCCGTTGTGCCGGGCAAGCGCCATGGAAACCCACCGCTGTATGCCGCTGCTCTGCACAACGATGATCTCAGGGGAAAACAGATCGGATAGCGGTTCCCTGACAACCCGGGCCAGGTGCTCGGCCAAGATCTCCAGACGATTGCTGGTAAACACATAAAACCCGTTCATTGGTAGGCTTTCTGCAGCACCTTCAAGGCATCGTCCCGGTCCATTTCTTCCGGGTTGAACACCACGGACCCGTCTCCAATGGCTGTTTCAGCAATCTGTGCCAGCATATCGGATGCGACCCCGGCTTCCTTCAATGTTCGAGGCAGTCCCGCCAGTTGGTGCAATTCTTCCTGCAGTTGGCGAATCGCTGCAATGGTTTTGATGGGCATCCCCTCCGGCGGGGTTTGTGCATAAATCTGGCGTCCGGCCAGCGGCAGCAGCAGCCGGGCAATATGGTCGCCGGATTTATGCAGGTTGTACTCCAGCCCGTGGGGCAGAAAGATGCTCATGGCAACACCATGGGGAATGCCGGCAACCCCGCCGCAGGCGTGTCCCAGAGCGTGGATCATGCCCACCATGGAGTTTGAAAATGCGATCCCCGCCAGACAGGCGGCGTTGGCAAGGGCCAGACGTCCCCCCACATTTTTTCCGTCCTTGACGACTTTTACCAGGTTGTCGCGAATCAGCTCGATGGCAGACAGTGCAAACGCATCGCTGACAGGATTTTTTTGTAGGCAGACATAGGCCTCAACGGCATGGGTCAGGGCGTCCATGGCGGTGGCCGCAGTGATTCGGGGCGGCAGGGTCAGGGTCATGCGCGGATCCAGAATCGCCACATTGGGCATCAGATGATAGGAAGTGAATGCCATTTTTACGTTTCTGGCGGCATCCTTTATTACGGTCACCAGCGTTGCTTCCGATCCGGTTCCGGCAGTTGTCGGCACCACCACCAGCGGTTTCATCGGCTTTTTCAAGAGTTCAGCGCCGGCAAATTTGGCAAGATCATCTGATTGTTCCGTAATGACAATATTGGCCCCCTTGGCCGTATCGATGACCGAGCCACCGCCTACTGCCACGATTGAATCACACCTGTTGGCGCGAAAAGCCGCTGCAGCTTCCGTAACCACCTTCAGCGAGGAATCCGGCGGCACCTCGTCAAATACGGCGCCGATGGAAACCGCCGATTCACTGAACGCATCAAAGACAAATTTAGTCAGACCGGCTTGTGAGACACCTCTATCCGATACGATCAGGGGACGTACCGCTCCCAGGTGTTCCAGTTCATAGGGCAAATTCTCCAGTGCTTTCAGGCCGGAAACAATTTTAACCGGACTGTAAAATTCGTAATAGGACGGCATCATGTACACCTCCCTTGATGTTTAAATTCCAAACGGTATCCCAACCACATAGATAAAAAATCGGTACCACAGTTTTTGCATTAGCGGGATTCTGGGAACCCGCTTGATCAGCGTTTTGGCGATCAGGGCCGGATAGAGATACGTCTGTACGATATTCAGACAGCGCGTCAGGGCCATGGCCTTGGCGATGTCTCCCTTCAGGCTCATACGATGTTCCACAAACGCCTGGACCGTTCCCATCCGGGCGGTAAAGACCAGAAAAGCGCATTCCAGGTTCTTAAAGAAAATAATCATATCCACCGCATCTTCGTTCAAGGTTGTTCCCTTGTACGCCAGATGTCCTTCTTTTGTTTTCATGAACGACATCTGCGGTCCCCGCGGCAGCACTTTGAACATGGCTGAAAAGCCGTCCGGCCATTTTGCGATTTCCGCTTTAATGGAATCGTCACGTTTTGATGCCGACTGCAGTGCCCGGCCCAGGATAAAGAGAACCAGTTTGACGATGCCATTTTTTATCCACTTGCGCCGCAATGACGGCCTTTTAGACGCGGCGTCGCCTTCTGGGCCCGAACGGGACGGGAGGGATGAAATTCCCAGCTTTTTTAATTTATCCGGCGTGGGAATGCCGTTGTCATCGTACCCCCTGAGCCGGTAATAGGTGCTGACCATTTTTTCGATGGGAACCGTTCGGCCGGCCGGGTCGCAGTCCCTGCCTTCCCTGAGAAACCTCAGCGGCAGGGTATCGTCTTTGCGCGAGATCCCCTCCCGGGTGTTCATCCACCGCTCCAGCACATGAATTCGATCGCCGATTTTCAGCAGCTCCCATTGGGACAGGCTGATACCCGTCACAGCGGCATACAGTTTGCTGAAAATCCTGAAATCCATCAGTTTGATCGCCACAATGGGCAGATACTGCATTAAAAACCCCAGCAGCGGTTTGGGTGTAAATTTTACCAGGGGCGGCTCCAGCACATAGGCGAATGCGGTAAACAGGCAGGTGTGCAAAGAATTGACCGCAGCGTAAAGGCTTTCAAAAAATATCACAAAGCGGGCCTTGGCGCGGGTGGTGAAGGGATTCAGAAAACCGAAAACCACCTCCAGCGGAAAAATGGTGGCCGACAGGTGGCAGCCGCCCCGGTTGGCCACGGCATAGGCCAGACCCTGGCCCCATGACCCCCGCGGGTCATAGGCCGCCATTTCCAGCCCCTTTACCTGGATGGCAAATTCCTCGCCGCCGTATTTCCGGGCCAACCAGCGGGATCCGTTGGCCAGCTCATTCCCCAGGCCCCGCCGATGGGCGATATCTTCCAGCATCGGCCCGATCCCTTCCGGCGATCCGAATTTCAGCTCCGTCGGCAGCAGCCCTTTTTCGCCGGCCTCCATCACATAGGCCAGGGTCCCGCCGGCGGATATGGTATCCATTCCCATCCGGCCGCAGATATCGTTCCATTCCGTAATGCGGTCCGTGTCATAAATTCCCAGGTTGGTTCCCATTAGGCCGACGGTTTCATATTCCGGAATCTGATGGACGCTGCCGTCGGCATAGGTCCCCTTGTGGCCGCACAGAATCGTGCAGGGCTTGCAGGTGCTGGGCCGGGTGTTGTATTTTTGCCGCATGCGCTCCCCGGTCACCTCACCGGCCAGATCGCTCCGCCCGCGCCTGAAATTGTCGATGGGCAGGATTCCGCCCTTGTTGCTGTAGTTGACATTGGCGCTGGTGCCGTATTTGCGATACGAATCACCCGTAAAGGAGTTGGCGTTGATAAAGCGGGTGGCTTTTTGGGATACGCGCCTGAATGTTTCAGGATCCTTGGGAACGATTTTAAAGCTGTTGCCCCGGGCAACGACGGCTTTAATATTCTTTGATCCCATTACCGCTCCCATGCCGCCGCGTCCCAGAAAGCGGTGTCCGGTGGCAATGTTCGCAAACAGAACCCGGTTTTCGCCGGCCGGACCGATGGCAAGGGCGCCGTCATGCTTTGTTAAATGGAAGTCGTTTTGGACTTCCTGGGTGTCTTTGCCCCACAAAGCGGATGCATCTCTGAATTCAGCCCCATCCGAATCAATATGGATATAAACCGGTTCACCCGATTTTCCGGAGATTAACAGTCCGTCATAGCCGGCAGTCTTCAGGGCCATGCCGAAGGGCCCGCCGCAGGATGAAGACAGCAGAATGCCGGTCAGGGGGGATTTTGTCAGGGCTGCGAATCTTCCGCTGCAAGGGGCGCCGGTACCCATCAGAACGCCCATCATAAACGCCAGGATGTTTTCTTCGCCCAGGGGATCAATTCCCGGCTCGAGCCGTTCATAAAGGTATTTTAATCCCAGCCCCTTTCCGCCCAGAAACATCCTGCGATCGGTTTCGGTGATCAGGAACGTGTTTGCCGTTTTGCCGGTAAGGTCTATATCCAGGACCCGGTTACTGGTACCGCTGATCTCCTTCATGTGCATTCAGCTCCTGTGCGGTTGTCCGCTTTATATTTACCCCAACGTTAGGGTTCATTACCCGCCTGCAGCTTTTTGATCGAATTTACAACTTCGGTGAGGACTGCACCGGCTTTCGCTTTAATCAGAACGTCGCAGACTGCATCATAGGGGGTCTCCGACAGATTGACAATGGCCAGAAATGCATTGCTGTCTTTGGCATATTGCGGCATCAGGGCCGCCGGCTGCACCAGCAGGGTCGATCCCACCACCATGAAAAAATCACAATTCCGGGACAAGCTGGCGGCTTTTTGGACAGCCTCGATGGGCATGGCCTGGCCAAAAGAAATCGTATCCGGTTTCAAATATCCGCTGCATTCGCATTCCGGCGCCGTATCGCCGGCTGCAACCCGCGCCTGGGCCGCTTCAAGTGAGGACAATTTTCCGCAGTGCATACAGCGGACCCGACGGGCATTGCCGTGCAGTTCGATGACCGCGTCGTTCGGCAAGCCTGATTCCTGGTGGAGTCCGTCAATGTTTTGGGTAATCACGGTTCTAACCAAGCCCATCTGAAAAAGCCTGAAAATGGCATCATGGCCGGGGTTGGGTCTGGCCCGGACGAGATCGGGATAAAGCTCGTAATTGCGCCGCCAGTATTCGATCCGGGACGCTTTGGAGGACATGAATTCATCAAAATAAACCGGCCGGAATTTATCCCAGATACCCCCCTTGCTGCGGTAATCGGAAATGCCGCTCTCGGTGGATATGCCGGCGCCGGTAAATACAATATTGCGGCCGGCGGCTAAAATCCTTCGGGCGATCTGAGCGATTTTATCATTCAAAACATCATCCTCCGGGGGGTTCAAAACGAGGTGTGATCTGAGTTTTTTTAGACTTATATGAATCGGACGGATTTTGCAATATCTATGTAGGGCCGGTATCCTGGAGGGAGCTTCGTTATCGACAGCATTTTCCAAATACAGGATTTTCTCATAAGGATAGCCGAAATGAGGGATCAGGGGTCGGGGATCGGTGACCAACAGACCTGATCCCTGGCCCCTGATCCCTCATTTGCCTTCAGTCTTCAGCCTATATGCCTAAAGTCAGGCATTGGCCGCCAGCTGCGGCTTAAACGTCTTGAACAGCGAACCATCCATCACGGCTTCATAGCCGTGCAGTTGCGCAATCACCACCCCTTCCGCATCCAGAAACGTAAAGTTGCCTTTCATTTTGTGCGTCGACGCCTCGGACACTTCAAGAACGGCCGTAACATCTTCCACGGGAAAGGATTTGCGGTACTGGCGATAGCGGGCGTAATAACTGGGAAGGGAAGCAAATCCCTTTTCCTCAAAGCACCAGACAATCGCCATCTGAAAAGCGCAGTCCATAACCAGCGGGTCCGCGATCCAGCGGCTGCGGAACGGTTCCTTCATCCATTTCTCCGGCGGCGGGGCTGTTGAAATCCGGGCCAGCATCCCCTGGGATGCGCAGCTTACGATTTCCCTGATGCCATGCAGATCATCCCCGTGGAAAAGAATTTTTTCATAAACTTCTTCCCGGGTTCTGACATAATTTTTGGCCGACAGTGGAGCGGGAACCGTGTACAAGGGCGGTGCGGAAAAAGACTCCGCCAGGACCGCCGTTGCCCTGGAGTGGATCACATCGACGCCATCCTTAACCCCGTCCCGAAGCTCCACATCAACCTCATAAACCGAATTGTCTTTGCGGGCTTTACCGGCAAACAGGCGGATCAGCCGTTTTTGCTGGTCCAGCCGAATGCCCTTCATCAGTCGCATGTCATCGATCCCCAGCAGCGACAGTCCCGGATTTTCATGAAGCGCCCCCTGGCCGAACCATTCCGCCATGAGGGCAAATGGAACCACGGGTTTGCCGTCCAGAACATGGGACGTCAGAATCGGCAGGTTCTCCACGTCGACTTCACGTTTCAGGGTCAACGCCAAACCTTCAGACAGAGGTGTTAAATAGGGAATTTTCGATTGGATGTCGGCATCTGCGGGTTGGTGCAAATGCGCCGGCGGGTTCAGTTCCGCGCCGATTACCACCTCGACCGCAGAATCCGCTCCAGCAGCCATTTCATGAAGCAGGCATTGAACGCCGGATTCAGGCGGGATCAACCGGATGTTTTTACGCTTGAACTCACGCTTCAGCGACGCTGAAACCATGCCGCCGTCCCAGGGTCCCCAGTTGATGGAGACAACCCGGCAGTCCGGGCAGGCCTTGGATTGCTGCCGGGCAATTTTATTCAGGGCTTCGTTGGCCATGGCATAGTCGGCTTGTCCCTTATTTCCCATCCGGGCGGCAACCGAAGAAAACAGAACCAGGTATTTCAGCGGTTCTCCCTTGACGGCTTCAAGAATGTTCTGCAGCCCCTGTACCTTGGTGCTGAATACCTTGCTGAACTGCCGGCGGGTTTTATCAATGATCAAACGGTCCTCCAGAACACCGGCCCCGTGTACAACCGCCTGGATCGGGCCCCAGGAAGAACGAATGTCATCAAACAGCTTCAGCAGTTTTTCCCGGTACCGGATATCGACGGCATAATAATGGACCGAAGCGCCGCTGGATTTTAATCTGGCGAGGGTGCCGGCGATTTCCCGATTGGTCATATGTTTTTGAAATACCGCTTCCACCTGGACGGGAGACGGAATGCGGCCGTTGAACTCATGCCGGATGATGGCTTTTTTAATGGCGTTTTCACTGGATTCCGTCAGCAGCCATTCCGGTTCCGGGACCGGAAAAGCGGTTCTGCCAAGGAGCACTAGGGTCGGTTTAACCTGATGGGCCAATGCTTCTGCTGCAGCTGCCGTAATTCCCCGGGCGCCGCCGCTGATCACCACAACATCGCCGGGAGCCAGATCGATGGCCCGTTTCGACTTTTCGGAATAGGACTCCGGGGAAAGCTGCAGCCGGCAGCGCTGAAGCGGGCCAAGACCGACTTCAACCGTATCGGACGCATCGGCCGCCAGCAGCTCTGCTGCAACAGCAGCGGCAATGTCCTCATTGCGATGCCACTGGGGATCAATATCCAGAGCGCGGCAAAGAACACCCGCCCATTCCATGGCGGCTGTCTTGACAAGACCGGCCAGGCTTCCCTGCAAAGGGGTTGTCACCCCTGCTGCGTTAAACCCAAAAGCGCCGTCCAGACGGGTGATGGAAGCAAAAAAAGCGCCGCCGTTTCGGGCGGATTCCATCAGATCCGGGGCCATGGCTTGGGCAAGGAAAAATGCATCCGTAATTTCCTGCGACGTCATATCTGTTTCAGGACTGGCAACGATGATCAGACCGGCGGCTTTTGCCAGAACCGCGCGTTTTGGAAGCTGGCCCAACGGCATCAGGACCGCCGGAATATCCCGGTTTTCAAGATTTTGATGGATCGCGGCTGCAAGACCGGCTGAATCCTCTGTTATATATACGCAGCGGTCCGGCGCAAGGGTCATCTTTTTATGGGCGACAAGGGTTGATTCAACCACTTTGACAACCTGCTTTTGGACCCCGGAGGCATCAATTACCGGGAAATCATGCGGTGCCGATGCCACCCCGTCGGATGGAGAAAGTTCTGCCTGCAAAGCGGCGGCCGCCGATTCCGGCGTTTTGACTTCATTGTTGAAATGCGCAACGATCTGGGACAGGGTCTTGAGCCGGCCCATCAGTTCGGGTGAAACCGGCGGCAGACCCGGCAGCCGCTCTTCCAGGGTGGATAGTATTTCCACCCGCTTGATGGAATCGATCCCCAAATCCGCTTCGATGTCCATCTCGAGCCCCAGCATCTCAACGGGGTAGCCGGTCAATTCACTCACCACCGCCAGCAGAACCTCCCTGATTTCAGCCTGGTCTTTGTGGGGCCCGTCACTCGGGTCTTCTCCCTGATGCCGGTCAGCGGCCTGCTGAGGCGGATGCGCCGGCAGTTCGGAAATCGCCTGGGTCTCTTCCGCATGAACGTGCGCAATGATCTGGGACAGGGTCTTGAGCCGGCCCATCAGTTCGGGTGAAACCGGCGGCAGAGCCGGCAGCCGCTCCTCCAGGGTGGATAGTATTTCCACCCGCTTGATGGAATCGATCCCCAAATCCGCTTCGATGTCCATCTCGAGCCCCAGCATCTCAACGGGGTAGCCGGTCAGTTCACTCACCACCGTTAGCAGGGTCTCCTGAATCTTCTGTTTTTCCTGGGATTGTTCTTTATCAGCGTTTCGATCTTTTGCAGGTTCGTGCACGTTTTGGGCCGGGATCGCCGGCGCCCGATAAAGCGGTTCCGCTTTTATAGAAGCCCCTGTCAGCACGGCCCTGTTATCTCGGCCTGAATTTTCATCCCGGGTCCGCGGCGGCCGCGCATCCGCCCCGGCCGGAATTCCCAAGGCCGCTTCCGTCAGACGCCGGGTGCTGTCCATCATTTGCTGCAGGACCCGGCCGGCTTCAGCCTGGGTTTCCAGAAATTTCTGGTGGGCTTCGGCGGTTCTGGCCTGCAGGGCCTGGATCGATTTGAGACCTTCCTGTAGGACGGTAAAGGTGCTGCTGAGAAAAACCGGATCTTTCTGTTTTTCCTCATCCATGGGTTTCTGTTCTACGCTCATGGGTTTTTCCACACTATTTTTTTCCGGACGTTTGGTTATATGATGCTGCTGAGGGAATCGTTCACGGTTCAGTGCCGTCAAGGGTTTTTCTTGTTTTTGAGGCTTAAAATTAGCCCCCAGAACCGAAACCGGCATGCGCGGCCTGGGGGTCTCGGCAGCCGGTTTTTCCCACAGATTTAAGCTGACCGGATGTCCGATTGCCCCAAGCCGGCAAAGGGTTCGGGCAAGATCCGCCAGTCCGGACTGTTTTCCGGCGGATGCGTCCAGGGACAGCGCATGAATATCATGATCTCTCAATATCGACCGGATCAGACCGGTCAAAACGGATTTGGGTCCGATTTCAACAAAGGTGCGGATTCCCGCCTGATATAAATTTTCAATTTCAGTGACAAAATCCACCGGAAGGGCAATCTGTGCGGCAATCTGTTCTTTCACCGCTTCAGCATCCGGGTGAAAGGGTTCGGCGCTGCTGTTGGAATAAACCGGCGTCCGGGTGGGCGTAATATTCAGCGGGGCTAAAGCCTGCCGAAAAGGTTCTTGGGCACCCTGAACGAGCGGACTGTGAAAGGCCGCAGACACCGGCAGCCTGCGGGTTTTAAAACCCAATCCGATGCACTTTTTTTCAGCAGCGTCAATGGCATCAACCGGTCCGGACAAGACCCCCTGGGACTGGCTGTTGCGGTTTGCCAAAACAACCGAAGAGAGCCCGTCAACCAGCTTTTCAATTTCCTTCAGCGGTGCGCTCACCGCCAGCATGGCGCCCGCTTGACGGGTGGAATGGCTGCCGGCGGCTGCCTCAGCCATGAATTTGCCCCGGGCAATGGCCATACTAAACAGCGTTTCCGGATCGATCCAGCCGGCCGCGCACAGGGCGGTCAATTCTCCGAAGCTGTGGCCGCAGGTGGCGTCCGGTTCCAGACCGAAGCGCCTGATGATATTCAACATCGCCAGATTGACGGCGCCGATGGCCGGCTGGGCAATATCCGTTCGGCGCAGCAACGCTTCCTGCGCCTCTCGTTCCGCATCCGTAAATGCCGGCGGCGGAAAAATGACATCGCTCAGACGTGCGGGACCGGTAAATTTCCGATTGGCTGTTTCCAGAACGCCGGCTGCTTCCGGAAAAAGACAGGCCAGATCGCGCCCCATCCCCACATACTGGCTTCCCTGGCCTGGAAAAACAAAGGCGATTTTTCCCACGGCCGTCCCCTCTTTTTCTCCGGGAGCGCCATAGTATACATCCGGCAGATTCAACAGCGGCGGATTACGATCCGGAACCTTGGGGTCGGACAGCATTTCAATCGTGCGGGCAAAGCGTTTGGACAGGCCTTCCGGTCTTTCCTCTCTGCGGTCAAAGACAACCAGCAGGCGATGGGGCGCTTGGGCGGAGAACGCGTTCCGGCTTGCGGCAGCAGCGACGGCCAATTCGTTGTCCGTAAGTCCCGCATCAATTCCGGTTTTCAAGGCGCATAGTTTTTCAACAATTTCCGATTTCGTCGGCGCCGACAGGCTAAAAATGTCGATGGAACCATCCCAGGAAACTTCCGGTTTTAGCGGCTGGTATTCTTCCAGGACTGCATGAAAATTGCTTCCGCCGAATCCAAAGGCGCTGACACCGGCACGGCGGGGATGGGATCCATGGGAAAGCCACGGCCGGCTGAGGGTGTTTAAATAAAACGGACTTTGCGCTAAATTCAGGCTGGGATCGGGCGCTTCCACTTTTAGGGTGGGCGGCAACACTTTATTGTACAACGAAAGGGCGATCTTGATCATCCCTGCTGCACCGGCGGCAGCCTTGGTATGGCCGATCATGGATTTTACGGAACCCAGGGCGCGGCGCGTGCCGCTTTTGTCGGTATTTGCAAACACCTGGCTTAACGCCTGGAATTCAACGCGGTCCCCGACCTTGGTTCCGGTGCCGTGGGCTTCCACCAGTTCAACCGAAGTGGGTTCAATCCCGGCGATGCGGTAGGCGCTTCGCAGGGCCTTGGCCTGGCCGTCCGCCCGGGGGGCATAAATGCTCTGGGATTTGCCGTCGCTGGACGATCCGATGCCCCGGATAACGGCGTATATTCGATCGCCGTCTTTTTCAGCATCCGGCAGCCGTTTTAAAATCAACATGCCGATGCCTTCCCCCAGGACCGTTCCGTCGGCATTTTTGGAAAAGGGTCGGGCGTCTCCTGTGGCGGAAAGAACCTGGGTTTTGGAAAAGCACATGTGCATGAAAATGTCGTTGAGGGTGTCCACCCCGCCGGTAATCACCATATCGATGCGGCCGGACATCAGTTCCATCACAGCCATATGAATCGCACCCATGGAGCTGGCGCAGGCGGCGTCCACCACGCAGTTGGTTCCCCCCAGATCCAGACGGTTGGATATTCTGCCGGCAACCACATTTCCCAGCAGACCTGGAAATGAATTTTCCTGCCAGGACACATAGGAGTCGGATATCTTCTGGATGATTTCATCTGTTTTGTCGGCGGTCAGGCCTGCGGCGGTCATGGCCCTGCGCCATATCGGATGCCCCAGCCGGGTGCTCAGCGGAATCACCAGTTCCTGTGTTCCGGTCACCCCTAAAACGACGCTGGTGCGCTCGCGATCGAAGAACCGTCCGTCGCCATAACCGGCATCCGCCAGCGCCCGTTTGGCCGCCACCAGGGCCAGCAGCTGGGACGTGTCGGTGGCTTCCAGCGCCGCCGGCGGAATTCCGAATTCCATCGGGTCAAATAGTACCGGGGGAAGAAAGCCGCCGCGCTTACAGTAAACATGATCGGGTTTTTTGGGGTCCGCGTCAAAATAGTCGCTAATCGACCAGTGCGTGTCCGGAACGACGCTGATGGCATCTTCACCCTGGAATAGAAGTTTCCAGTATTCCTTCAGGTCGGAAGACTTCGGAAAAAAACAGGACATGCCGATGATGGCAATGGCGCTTTCGACCGGGTCGATATTTGGATTTTTCTGAAACGGCATAGGCTTTATGACGGTAAAGGATTTTCATCCGTTCTCAAACAGTTTTAGATTTGTTTCTATAAACCATAAAAATAATATTTGCAAGGTGTTGACGACAATTTTTTAGGTTGATATAGTGACATATCAACCTGCCAACCAGGATCAGCCCATGCTTAGATTTTATACGAACCGGGAACTATCTGAAAAGCTGGGAATTAATCTGGCCAAATGGAAGCGCTGGTCGCGGGATCTGCTCCCTCCGGACCCCCTGGGCGGGTTGCAGTCCGGTTATGCCCGTCAATATAATCCGGCGGACGCCTTTACGGTCTACCTGGGCGGCCACCTGATCGCCGATTTAAAATATACCGTACCGGAGTCTAAACAAATTTTAACGGACTTGCACGAATGGCTGGTCTGGCAGGGCTTTTTCTTTGATCCCATTCAATCCGTTTCAAGCCCGGACATCCGGCCCCAGATCCAGGCCTATCAGATATTTATTCAACAGGTCATAGAACCGGTCAACGGCTTTTGCGGATTTCACTATCTCATCCGGGGGGTAATATCCGTGGAACAGACCGAATACAAGGGTTTTTCAGTCAGCCGGGAATTCCGGTCCGAAACCTCCCTCCCGGAAAATCAAACAGTTCCGCCGCTCCATATGTGGCATCATGCAAAACTGCTGAACATCTCAGCCGTCCACACCCGCTTTTTAACCGCTTTAAATCTCGAATAAAACAACCAAACGGCATGAAACCGATTGGTTGTTAGACAAATATAACAACTATACAAACAGGTTGTTAAATCTTCAATTAAGAAGACAAACTTTCATTATGTTTTGTCATTCCTGCGCAGGGGCTGGGTTTAAATTGAAAAAAATAGATTTTTTCATGTCATGCCGGACTTGATCCGGCATCCAGGAGCATGTGAACATGAAAATATATTGGATTCCGGGTCAAACCCGGAATGACAAAAAATTGTGGAAACATTTTCACCTTCAGTCTTCAGCCTAACAACCTTCGGCCTTCAGCTTGCGGCCAACAGGTCTTTAATCTCTGGAAGTTCCATGGGTGCAAAGCGTTCCGCTTCAGGCGGCAATGCCACTCCCTGACAGCGCAGCCAGTTGCAGCGGGTCTTGACGGCTGCCCCGAATAGGAGGTTCATGGCAACCGTCACGGTGGTGCGATTTTCCGGTTTGGCCAGAAACGTGCCCCGGGTCCACTCGTTAAATGCGCCCATGGACGGACCGCACCAGATCTGATAGTCGATCCTGCGGGTGGGATCTCCACTGTTGGCCCAGGAGGAAGACCGTCCCAGGTATGAGCGAAACACCAGGGCCATCTTGTGTTTGGGATCCTTTTCAGCCTGATCGATTTGCCTGGGGTCGCGCGCTTTGAAGAATTCTTTGGTCTGTTTCCACTCATCGCCGAAGTTGCATCGAAAATAATCGCGCTCGAGCATCCCCCGTTCTTTGGGCGGAATCGCTTCAAGGCTTTCATAGGTTTGATAAAGATCATAAAGTTTGGCTGCCCGGAAGGGAAACATCGTTCCCCTTTTCAACACCTGCACCTTGACACCCATTTCAAACATGTCGGCTGCCGGCGCCATGACCACATCCGCCTGTCCGGCTTCCGCCAGCATCTGTCGAACGGTTTCGGACGTGCCGGATTCAATGCAGGCCTGGTTGATGGAGCCGGTCAGGACATAAGCGGCCCCCATGCTGAAAGCAGCCGCCGTGGCATCCGGCGTGGCAATGCCGCCGCCCAGGCCCACGCAGACCGGTTCCGGATAGCGCTGCCTGACCGACAGTTCATCCCGCAGGGCCAGCATGGTCGGCAAAAGCGCCAGTGCCGGCCGGTTGTCGGTATGACCGCCGGAGTCGGCCTCCGCCGTCAAGTCCTGGGCCAGCGGGATATGGG